>JBILPX010000081.1:0-10703 GCA_044373565.1 Roseomonas sp. | reverse complement strand
CGATTGCCAATGTCATGGGGACGTTGCTGTGCTTTGCGACATCGCCCTTGATTGCGCGGCTGACCACGGTGCGCTTTGGGCTGCTGGCGCCCTTCATGATGATGGTGGTCTGCTTCGGCGCCTTCAACAATAACCGCGAATTGGCGGATTTGCTGCTGCTGCTGGGCGTGGGCTTGCTTGGCTTGATGATGCGCCGCTTCGGCTGGCCGCGCCCGCCCTTTGTGGTGGGCTTCGTGCTGGCGCTGCCGATGGAAACTTACCTGTATCAGGCAGTGCAATTTTATGGCTGGGATTTCCTGACGCGGCCGGGTGTTTTGATCATCGCCGCCTTGATTGTGGTTTTCGGCGGGCTTGGTATTCGCAAGCGCCGGCTGGCCGATACGGAAGAAGATGGCGGCAGCACCGATACGGGCAAGCGCCAGCCTCAGGCGATTTTCGCGGTGATCCCGGTGATTCTTTTCGCGGCGGTCTTCATTGACGCGATGGGCAAGAGCTTCCTGGGCGCGGTCTTCCCCATGATGATTGCGGGGGCGATGCTGCTGATCAGCGTGCCCGTTGTGTTGCGGCTGAATTTCGGGCGCGTCGGCGGTTCGCTATTCCACGATGCGGAAGCCAATGCGAAGCCTGAGGATGGCAGCTTCTGGGCGCATCTTGGCTGGGTGATCGGGCTGGTGGGGCTTTCCGCGCTGTTCGGCTTCCTGCTGGCCAATACGATCTTCTTCCTGTCCTTCCTGCGCTATGCGGCGGGCTGTACCTGGCGGATGACCTTGTTCTTGACCTCCATCGCGACCATTGGCCTGATTGTGGTGGCGCAGTTGCTGACGCTGGATTTCCCGCAGGGGCTATTGCAGTATTTCTTTGAACTTCCCTGGCCTTTACGGTGACGGATAAAACTATGCAGAAAGCCATTCCTTGCACGCTGATGCGTGGCGGCACCAGCCGCGGCCCTTACTTTCGGCGGGAAGATTTGCCGGAAGATCGCGATGCCATGGGCCGCGTATTGCTGGCTGCCATGGGGTCCCCTGATACGCGCCAGATTGATGGTATTGGTGGCGCCACAACGCTCACCAGCAAAGTCTGCATCGTATCCCGCGCGGCAGCCGGTGAAGCGCAGCAGGTGGATTATCTATTCGCGCAGGTTTCAGTGGATCGCGCCTTTGTGGATTGGGGGCCGACTTGCGGGAATATGCTGGCGGGTGTTGGGCCTTTCGCGATTGAAAGCGGGCTGGTGGCAGCCGAAGAAGGCGAAACCCGTGTGATGATCCGCGCGGTGAATACCGGCGCGCTGATTGAAGCGGTAGTGCAAACGCCAGGCAAGCGCGTGAATTATGAAGGAAATACCGCGATTGCCGGCGTGCCCGGCACGGCTGCCCCCATTGTACTGAATTTCGCCGATGCGGTGGGGGGCGCGACCGGCAAGCTGATGCCAACTGGCAATGCCATTGATGTGATTGATGGTGTGGAAGTGACCTGCCTGGATGTCTGCATGCCGGTGGTGATTGCCCGCGCGCGGGATTTCGGCAAAACCGCGCGCGAAACCGCGAAGGAATTGGACGCCGACAAGGACTTCATGGCGCGGATTGAAGCCATTCGCCGCAAGGCGAGCCTTGCCATGGGCATGGGTGATGCGGAGGGCCGCGTCATGCCGAAATTCGCCATTATCGCGGAACCCGCGGGTGATGAGGGTGGCGTCGCCGCGCGCTATTTCACGCCGCTCGCCTGCCATGAAGCCATGGCGGTGACGGGCGGCATTTGCATTGCCACGGCTTGCGTGTTGCCGGGCACGGTGGCGCAGGGCATCGCCAAGGTCACGGGGGCAGATCGGGAAACCGTGGTGCTGGAACACCCAACCGGCAGCATGGAGGCGGTGATCACTTCCACCCGCGCGGCGGATGGTTCGCGGGAGATCATTTCTGGCGGTACGCTGCGCACCGCGCGCCGGCTGATGGCGGGCGAGGTTTATGTCCCCGCCCGCGCTTGGGGTTGAGGTGATGTCACCCTGCCAGGGCAGAGCCTTGAAGATGGGTGCGATATGGAAAGCCTGACCCGGCGCGGATTTGGTTTGGCTGGCATGGGGGCGGCGCTGGCGAGCGCGGGCGCGGTGCGCCCGGCGGGCGCTTCGAATTTGCTCAATCCGCTGACCAGCCCACGCGGCACGGCAAGTTCTGGCGGGGTCAGGCTGAAGCAGGTCGCCAGCGTTGATTTGCGCGGTCAGGGCGATGCGTTTTCTTGGCATGTTTCAACCATGGCTTGGAGCTCGGACGGCACCCGATTGGTGGCGGTGAATGGGCTCGGCAACTTCCTGAACGTGATTGACACAGCGACGTGGCGTCTGCTTGTGCGCTTTCGGATTATGAGTTCGGATCACCGGAGGTGTTTCGGCTTCTCCTCAGAAGGCAAGGAACTGATCGCCTCAAAAAGGGTTGATCCGGGAAGTAGCGAGAATCCGCCAGCCTTTTCGGTTTTTGAAATGGATACCGGAAGAATAGTCCGCGAGTCACAGCTGTTACCCATTTCAATTCCGAATCTATACGGTAAGCCCGATGATATTACGCTACAACAAAGGCGAAGCGACCAAAAATTAACCGTCTCTCCGGATGGAAGCTACGTTTTCATCAATCTCAGCGCAAGAATATCAGGCACTACCCGTTGGTTTAATTATGTTTTCGGCACAGGAGATGGGCACCTGATCGCAACTGGTGACAATCGGCCGTTTTCGTTGCCCTCAGTTAGTAAAGAAAATTACCTCGCGGGCGTTGTTACCTTCCCGTCCGGATCTCTTTGGACCCCTCGACAGGAGATAACAATTTATGATCTCCCATCGCTCAATAGGCGCCTAGGCTTTCCCGCCCATATCCGCGGGGTTGCGTCCCTTGCATGGTCGCCGGACGGTAGCCGTTTGGCAAGCGGTTCGAGCGCCACTGTTCCCCCACGCGAACCTGAACCCATCCGGGTTTGGGACAGCACAACGGGAACGAAAACAGCGGGGTTTTTGGGCGAATTTGAACCGATTGCTTACTTGAATTGGCATCCAAGCGGACAGTTTTTTGTCACTTCCTCGGCCAAAGGCACAGGAGAGATAGGCGCCTTGGTACAGATTTTTCCAACAAATGGCGGTGAGGCCATTTATCGTCATTTTGCGCCTGCTGGCGTTGTGATTACTGAACCATGCTTTTGCCCGCGCACCGGCCTTCTGGCATGGCATGATCGCGGACAAATACTCATCCACGAAGTCCAGGGCCTTTGACACGCCACCGCGCGACAAACCGCCTCAGCCTCAACACGCAGCACAAGGGCCAAGCGTCCCCGCTTGGCCCAAACGCGCCCTATCCCGGCTGCTTGGTCCTAACCCAGTTTAGCCGCCATCCCGCGCATAAAGGTCTCACGGAAACGGATCGGGTCGCGGTCCGTTTGCGTCTTGCCGGGTTCATTATCAATCCGCGCGCCGATCACATGCGGACCATCGGTGGCGAGGGCGCGGTCAATCAGTGCATCGAACTCCGCCTCATCCGCCGCCCAGTGGGCGGAAGGAATACCAGAGGCGCGCGCGATGCCAATCAGATCCGTGCCGGCCTTGGCCGCGGGCGTGCCCTGGCCGCCGGTGATCTGATAAATGCCATTATCCCAAATGATCACTATCAAATTCTTCGGCGCCTGCGCGGCAATGGTGGAAAGGCAGCCAAGCTGCATCAGCAGTGACCCATCACCTTCCAGCGCGAAAACGCGCCGTTCCGGCTGCGCAATCGCAACCCCCATGGCAATGGGTGCGGCAAGGCCCATGCTGCCCAGCATATAGAAATTCTCGGCGCGATGGCCGGAACCCCAAAGGTCCCAATTGGAATTGCCGATCCCGCCAATCACAGCTTCCTGATTGGTGAGTTTGCCCACCACGCGCTTGGTCAGCGCCGCACGGTTCATCACCTGCGTATTGCGACGTTCTTCCATCACTTGCGCCCCCCAGCGATCAATGGCGAGACAATAAGGCAAGCCGGCCAGCGCGTGGCAAAGGCCTGGCGCATGGTGCGATCCGCGATGAAAGCGGCTTCATCCAGGCGCGATAGCGTGTGGTGTTCAATGCCCATGCTGTCCAGAATCGGGCGCATGGTGCGGCAGACAATGGCCTGGCCGGGATTGAATTCACCCAGCGTGCCGCGTTCGCTCACCAGCATGAGCACTGGGATTTGGCTGGCAACAACGAGCGAGGCCAGCACATTCGGCAAGGTGGCAAAGCCCGATGTCTGCATCAGCACAATACCGCGCATGCCGGCCATCGTGGCGCCGGCGACGATGCCGATGGCTTCTTCCTCGCGCGCGGCGGGGAAGGTGGTGAAATACGGATCGGCATGGCAACCCTCAATCAGGGGGCGCAGCACATTATCCGGCACATAGGTGACCAGCCGGACATTATTGTCCTTCAGGGCCTGGCGGACTATGCCATGCCAGCTTGGCGCGCTTTCAGCGGCACTCGACATAATGGGGAAGTCTCCGTTGCAGTGAGAAGCGCTGAGTCTATGACCAAGCTGGGCAACCGCCAAGCATAGGGCCAATTACGGCACCGGCACGTCCAAAAGCCAAGCCGTCGCAGGGAAGGCGATGGCGGCGATAATGGTGGTGAAAAGCACGGCGGCTGAGGCTTCCTCAGCCCCCGCGCCCTGGCGTTGTGCGAGCAGATAGGCATTGGTCGCGGTTGGCATGGCGGCCAGCAGCACGCCACAAATCACCCAGAAGGGATCAAGCGCCAACCAGCTTCCCAGCACAAACCAAACCAGCGCGGGGTAGATGAAAATTTTGGCCGCCGTAATGCCGAAAGCTACCGCAAAAAGCTGCCCGCCAATCTTCAACCGCGCCAGCGTACCACCCAGCGCGAAAAGCGCCGTCGGCCCCGCGGCATTTCCCAGGAAGGACAGGAAGCGTTCAATCGGTGCCGGAATCGGCAATTCCAACCCGGCAGAAGCCGCACCAAGCGCGATGGAAAGGATCACCGGATTGCGCAGCAAGCCGCGAAGCCCGGCCATCACGGCCTTGAGACCCTCACCCTTCGCCGAGGGCGCCATCAGCATGGACCCAAGCGCGATGATCACCGCGACTTCCGCGACAATCGCCATGGCAACCGGCCCCGCAATGCGCGGCCCTAACATGGGCAGCATCAGCGGCGGCGCCAGATAGCCAACATTGCCCATGGCGGCGGCAGCGCCAAAGGCGGAACCCATGCGGATATTGCCGCGTGCCACCCGCCCGATCAGCATCACCACGGCGAAGATGGCAAGGCAGGCGCCCAAATAGCCACTGAAATAAATGAGATCGAAGCTTTCGCGCAAAGGCTGCGCGGCCATCAGCTTGAACAGCATGGCCGGCAAGGCGACGTTGAAGCTGAAAAGCCCAATCGCTTCCATGGCCGTGGGCGGCATCCATTTGCGCTTCGCCGCAGCGAAACCAAAGGCCACCACCGCGAAAATCGGCAGGCAAAGGGCGAGGAAGGCAAGCACAGAATAGTTTTAAGCCAGAATGGGCCGGCTGCGAAAGCTCAAGCTCTTATAGCGCGTTGGCGCTGGCCTCGCTCCGCGTCGCACCAACACGGGAAGCCAGTGAGGCGGCGAGGAATTCATCCAATTCCCCATCCAGCACCGCGGCCGGATTGCCCTTTTCAACGCCGGTGCGCAGATCCTTCACCATCTGATAGGGCTGCAGGACATAGCTGCGGATTTGGTGGCCCCAGCCGATATCGGTCTTGCCGGCTTCCGTGGCCGCCGTCACGGCTTCGCGCTTTTTCAATTCCAATTCATACAAACGCGCCTTCAGCATGCCCATGGCGATGACGCGGTTGCGATGCTGGCTGCGATCTTGGGTGGAAGCCGCCACGATCCCGGTCGGGATATGGGTGAAGCGCACCCCCGATTCGGTCTTGTTCACATGCTGCCCGCCCGCACCGGACGCGCGGAAGGTATCAGTCCTCAGATCGGCGGGATTAACCTCGATTTCGATTTTATCATCCACCACCGGGAAGACATAAACCGAGGCAAAGCTGGTGTGCCTGCGCGCGGCAGAATCGAAGGGGCTGATGCGTACCAGCCGATGCACGCCGCTTTCGGTCTTGAGCCAGCCATAGGCATTGGGGCCGGTGACTTGAATGGTCGCGGATTTCAGCCCGGCCTGTTCGCCTGGGCTTTCTTCCGTCAGCACCACCTTATAGCCATGCTGTTCCGCCCAGCGGGAATACATGCGCATCAGCATTTCCGCCCAATCCTGAGCTTCCGTGCCGCCGCTGCCGGAATTGACTTCCACAAAGGCGTCATTGCCATCGGCTTCGCCGGAAAGCAGGCTTTCGATTTCCCGCTTTTTGGCTTCCTGTGCCAGGCGCTTCAAATCCCCGGCGGCGGCATTGGCGGTATCGGCATCGCCTTCCGCTTCGGCCAATTCAATCAGGCCAAGCGCATCTTCAACATCGCGTTCCAGGCGCTTGACGCCATCAATCTGGTCAGAAAGCCGGCCGCGTTCGCGCATGACGCGCCCCGCCTCATCGGCATTATTCCAAAGCGTCGGGTCTTCGACCCGTGCGTTCAGTTCTTCGAGACGACGGACAGAGGCATCCCAGTCAAAGATGCCTCCTCAGCAGGGCCACCGAAGCGGTGATCTGCTCGTGCAGGGAAAGGGCATCAGCGCGCATGATGAGGCTAATAGAGCCCGCCGAGGTCTCTGTCGAGGCGGTTCGCACCTGAACCACCGGGCGGGCTGGGACCATCCTCACGATCACGGATAAAGGAATCGCGCCAGCGTTGCGCGCTGTTTTCGGTCCCTGGGCGGAAGGGTTCCATGATGCTGCCATTGCCGGAGGCCACGCGCATCAGCGTAATGCCAGCCGGGCGGCGGAAGGGCACGGGCGGGCTGCCGGCAAGGGCTGCGCCCACCACGTCGCGGAAGATGGGTGCCGCATTGCCGCCGCCGGTTTCGTTATTGCCAAGGCTCCGCGGATCATCAAAGCCGATCCAGACTGCAACAACGATATCCGGCGTGAAGCCGACGAACCAATTATCCTTGTAATCATCCGTGGTGCCGGTCTTGCCCGCCACCGGGCGCCCCAAACGAGATCCAATGGCATTGGCCGCCGTGCCGCGCGCCACCACGCCTTCCAGGATGCTCACCATCTGATAGGCGGAAATCGGGTCTGTCGCACGTGGCCTTTCGCCCGCTTCAAGGCGAGGCGGCCCGGCCTCAGGGCCGGAAGCGCAAGCGGCGCAGGTGCGTTGATCGGCGCGCCAGATCACACGCCCGCGCCTGTCCTGCACCGAATCAATCAGGGTGGGTGTGACGCGAAAACCGCCATTGGCAAAGGCGCCATAGGCGGCGGCCATGCGGAGCACCGTGGTTTCGCCAGCGCCGAGCGACATGGCCAAATAGCGCGGCATATTGTCAATCACGCCAAAGCGGCGCGCCGCATCGGAAACAGAAGCCATGCCGATATGATCCGCAAGGCGCACCGTTACCAGGTTAAGGCTGCGTTCCATGGCGCTGCGCATGGTCACCCAGCCATTATAGGTATTGGCGTTGTAGTTTTGTGGCTTCCACAGCCCTTGAGGCGTCATTATCTCTATCGGCTCATCAGGGATTTCCTGATTGGGCGGAATGCCTTTTTCGAGTGCGGCGATATAAACAAAGGGCTTGAAGGAAGACCCTGGCTGCCGCTGCGCCTGGGCCGCACGATTGAACCAGGATTTTTCGAGCGCCCAGCCGCCGACCATGGCCATGACGCGCCCGGTTTGCGGGTCAAGCGCCACCACTGCGCCCTCGGCCAAGGGAATTTGCCTGAGCGTCAGGCGTTCCGGCCGCGCAGGACGGTTGCGCTGCGCGGCTTCCGCCGGCAGGGTTTCCACCATCACGACATCGCCGATATTCACCACATCCTGAACGCGGCGTGGTTCGGCACCCAATCGGCCATCGGGCAGCACGGGGCGCGCCCAGGGGCGCAATTCTTCCAAGAACAGCGTGCCTTGTTGCGGTTCTGCCGGGCGGCGCGGGTCGCGCCGTTCAAGCCAACCAAGCCGCGCCTCTTGCGGCCTGACTTCCAGCACCACCGCCAGGCGCCATTCAGGCAAAGCACCAGCCGGGCGCGGTGTATCGGCAAGGGCTGGCATCCATTCCGTGGTGCTGGCCGAAATGCGCGCCACCGGGCCACGCCAGCCGCCCCGCCGCCGGTCATAATTCATCAGCCCATCGCGCAATGAGCGTTCGGCGGCGGCCTGGATGGTGGGGTCAAGGCTGGTGCGGGCCACCAAGCCACCCATGGTGGTTTGCTCAACGCCGAAGCGCTGGATCATTTCGCGCCGCACTTCTTCGGTGAAATGCTGCCCCACCTGCAATTGATCCAGCCGGCGCGTGGGCCGCGCCATCAGCGGTTCCGCCTTTGCCGCGCGGGCTTCATCTGGCGTAATCGCGCGGTCGTCCAGCATGCGTTCAATCACCCAATCGCGCCGTGCCTTGGCAGCTTCCGCACGGCGGACGGGGTGGTAATTATTTGGCGCCTTGGGCAGCGCGGCCAGGTAAGCAACATCCGCAACGCTCAGCTCATCCAGGCTTTTGTTGAAATAGACCTGCGCTGCGGCGGCCACGCCATAGGCCTGCTGGCCCAGGAAAATCTCGTTCAAATACAATTCAAGGATACGATCCTTGCTGAGTGCCTTTTCAATGCGGAGCGCCAGAATCGCCTCCCGCGCTTTGCGCGCGAAGGACCGATCTGCACCCACCAGCATGTTCTTCGCGACCTGCTGAGTGATGGTGGACGCACCACTCATGCGCCGCCCGCTGCCATATTGTTCCGCGGCCTGCATCACCGCGCGCAAAATGCCCAAGGGATCAACGCCGGTATGCTCGCGAAAGCGCTGATCCTCGGCCGAGATGAAGGCTTGCTGGACGCGCTGCGGAATGGCCTCGATCGGGACAAAGATGCGCCGTTCCTGCGCCAATTCGGCCATCAGCCGGCTATCGGCGGCGTAGATGCGGCTCATTTGCGGGGGTTCATATTCCGCGAGCCAGCCATAATCCGGCAAATCCTGCGCAAAGTGATGATAAGCGCCATAGGCCGCGATGCCGCCGGCCAGCAGCACCGCCGCAACCAAGCTGAAGAACCAGCGAAACACGCTGAAGCGCCGCCGGCGTGTTTGTGTTTTGGGGTTTTGGCGGGGGGGCGGCGCGCGGCGGCTCAGCCCCGGGCGCGGCGCGCTGAGGGTCAAGCGGTTGATCGGCGCGCAAATCCGTCGAAGTCATGATGGCGGCTGGATACACGGTTCCGCTGAAAAGCGCGACAGGACGGGTCCAGGTTTTTCAACCCGACGTGGCGCGCTGCGAGGCACCGAGCCAGGCTTCCACCGCGCGGGCCAGGCTGGCGGCGATCAGCGCGCGGTGTTCTGGCTGCCGCAAAGCGGCTTCATCTTCCGGGTCAGAAAGGAAGCCCATCTCCACCAGAACGGAGGGCACTTCCGGCGCCTTCAGCACGATGAAAGCCGCTTCACGCCTTGGTTTTGGCAGGATGGGCACGGCGCGGGTCAATTCCCGCACCGCCACGCGCGCGAAACGGGCGGAATCGCCCAGGGTTTCCTGGCGCATCAGGCTCAGCAATATCGCCTGCACCTCGGGCGGGACGGAGGGCAGGCTAAGGCCACCCGCCAGATCGGCATTGTTTTCGCGTTGCGCGAGGGCTGCGGCGAGGGGATCGCTCGCGGTCTCGGCCAGGGTATAGACGCTCGCCCCCTTGGCCCCCGGTGCGGAATCGGCATGGAGTGAGATCAGCAGCGCGGCGTCCCGCGTGCGGGCGAAGGCAACGCGATCAGCAAGTGAGATGAATTCATCGCGTTCGCGTGTCATGGCCACGCGGCATTTGCCGCCTTCCTGCAATTTGCGGCGTAGCACCTGGGCAGCGGCGAGGGTCAGGCGCTTTTCTTCTGTGCCGCGCCGGCCAATGGCGCCGGGATCGTAGCCGCCATGGCCGGGGTCAATCACCACCAAAGGCAAAGCGGGGGCGCTGCCTTGCGCCACTGGCATGTCCCGGCGCGCAGCAGCGGCAAAGGCTTCGGGGGTCGCTGGGGCGATTTCCACCAGCAGCCGCCCAGCCGGACCGGGCAGGCGGCGCGGCAAGGCGGGGCGCGCTAGGTTCAGGCGCAATTCCTTGGCCTCGTCATCAAACAGCGCGCTGGCGACCGGCCCTGCCGAGCCCAATCGCGCCGGGCCGCGCCAGATCACGCCGGGCAGGGAAAGCACAAGGCGAGGGGGTTCGGCCAAGGCGCGCCATTCCCAGGAAAGCGGGCCTTCCAGCGTCAGGGCAAGCCGCGCCGCGCGGCCTTCGGTGGTCAGGCTTGCCGCGCCAATGGAAGCAGCCAAGGCCGGCTGGGCGCTGCCCAAGACCACCCCGCCCAATCCCAGGAAATGTCGGCGCCTTATGTCCATGCCGTCATGCTTCTTTCGTCGCTCTCGCGTCTCCATTTACCGGCCCGTCCTGGCCATGTCATCCGAAACACGACCAGGCCAATGGCGCGCATGGTTTTCCGCTTGATCAATGATGCAAAACCAAGGCTAAATGAATGTGTCACGACTGCCGAATTCTTATAAACCCAATGGCGGCGTGCGGGGAGGAACGATGGCCATCACTCGCCATCCGGCGCGCGCTTTGACCGCAGGCGATGGGGCAATGCGCCATGCCGCTGCTTGAAGTGCGC
>JBILPX010000347.1:0-3288 GCA_044373565.1 Roseomonas sp. | reverse complement strand
ATCTTCAACCTGAGAGATTTACGCGCAGCTTTGCCCCGGCATTCCCGGCTGATCGGCCTTGATCCCGGGGAGAAGACCGTGGGCGTGGCGCTGAGTGATGTCTCGCTGATGTTGGCCAGCCCCTATGGCAGCTTCAAGCGTGGGAAGCTTGCCGCCATGGCCGCCGAGATCAAGGCGATTGCTGCCAAGGAAGGCGTGGGGGGGCTGGTGGTGGGCCTACCCCTTGGCCTGGATGGGTCCTTCGGCCCGGCGGCCCAGGCGGCGCGGGATTGGGCGCGGTCCCTGTCTGATGCCACCGGCTTGCCGGCGGCGCTTTGGGATGAAAGGCTTTCCTCGGCGGCGGTGAACCGCATGATGGTGGGGGAAGCCGATCTCAGCCGAGGTAAAAGGGCGGCGGCGGTGGACAAGGTGGCAGCGGCCTGGATGCTACAGGCGGCTTTGGACGCAACCAAAGGATGACGCGCATGGATCAGATTCTGGTGGAAGTCGCGCTGGATGGGCGCATCCGCTACGCCATTGGCGCGCTGGCGGGGCTTGGCTTTGCCATGCTGGGCTTTGCGCTGCTGCCTCAATTCCTGGCCGAATGGCCGGCCATCACGCCCCGGCTTTTGGGGCTGGGCTTCCCGATTCTGGGGCTTGGGATGTTCCTGTGGCTGTCCTTCATCCCGGCACCCCATGCGCTTGCGATTCGCGCCGATGGCAGCGCGGTCTTCACGCGCAGCGTCACTACCTGGTGGCGGTTTTTTGACATGTTTGAGACGCTGCCCCCTGGCGCCATTGCGGGCATTGCGGTGGAAGCTGTTGACGCGCCTGTTGGCACCACCCGCAGCGGAGAGACGGATTTCTCCGCCACATCAAAGGAATGGCGCCTGGTGCTGCGCCTTTCGGATGGCGCCGTGCGGGAAGTGCAGCGCAGCCCAGGCCGGGCTTCGCTTGATGAAAAGGCCTCGGCGCTGCGCGGCGCACTCAAGCTGCCCTGAACGGGTCTGGTCTTTCCCGCCGCTCAGCGGCTAGAACGGGCGCGTGACCTATCCCCGCAAACACCTCCTCGCCATTGAGGGTCTTGAGCCGCCGCACATCGCGGATTTGCTGGATCTGGCGGAATCCTACGCCCTGCTCAATCGCAGCGGCAAAACCCAGCGAGACCTGCTGAAGGGCCGCACGCTGATCAACCTGTTTTTTGAAGACAGCACGCGCACGCGCACGAGTTTCGAGCTCGCGGGCAAACGATTGGGCGCCGATGTCATCAATATGTCGGTCAGCACATCCAGCGTGAATAAGGGCGAAACGCTGTTGGATACGGCCAGCACGCTGAACGCCATGCATTGCGATTTGCTGGTGGTGCGCCACGGTCAATCCGGCGCGCCTTCGCTGCTGAGCCAGAAGGTGGATGCGGCGGTGATCAATGCCGGCGATGGCACGCATGAACACCCGACCCAGGCGCTGCTGGATGCACTCACCATCCGCCGCCACAAGGGCCGGCTTGAGGGTTTGATTGTCGCGATTTGCGGCGATATCGCCCATTCGCGAGTCGCGCGTTCAAACATGCATTTGCTGACCACCATGGGCAGCCGCGTGCGCGTGGTGGGGCCGCCCACGCTGATCCCGGCGGAAGCGGCGCGCTTGGGCGTTGAGGTCTTCCACGACATGAAGGCCGGGCTGGCGGGCGCCGATGTTGTCATGATGCTGCGGCTGCAACGCGAACGCATGTCGGGCGGCATGGTGCCCTCGGCGCGCGAATTCTTCCGCTTCTACGGGCTGGATGCGGAAAAGCTGGCCTTCGCCAAGCCGGATTCTATTGTGATGCACCCAGGCCCAATGAATCGCGGCGTTGAAATTGAAAGCGCGATTGCCGATCACCCAACCCGCAGCGTGATTGGCGAACAGGTGGAAATGGGTGTTGCCTGCCGCATGGCGGTGCTGGATGTGCTGGCGCGCGGGCTCAGGCGAAACGCATGATGGGAATCGGGCAGTACGCCAAAGACGCAGATCGCGGCTGGCCTCCCTTCGCCAAGCATCCCTTACCCAGCCGCTATGCCTTTCTGGCTGCATTGGGGCTAGGAGTTCTACCAGCCGTTATACTCGGCTCGTCAGCCGAAAGAGCATGGATACGAATGACCTGGGAAGTCGCGGAAGCCGTCATCGTCGGCGAACCGCGCATTGGCTCGCCAGCTCAGAAGCGCGGTGCGACCTATTGGCCCCTATTTGAAGCGCGGCGGCTGGACGGGCGGATCGCCCAAGGTGAATCGATTCGTCCGATGTTCTCAGAGCGGATCGAGCCGCCGATACCGAATGGCCCATGGCGGCGTCCGCCCCAGGCGGGTGACCATGTCAAGGTCAGGCTTGATCCAGACGACCCTACCCGTATGGTGCCCGAGCGAGAGCTAGGAATGACCCTGTCTACTATCGTTGAAGTTTATCTCTCATTCGTACTGGTGCGGCTGCTTTATGTCGTTTTCCGGGGCCGCCCGCCTCGCCTCGCTTTTGCGGCATTCAACATGCGAAGTTGGGCGCGGGCGCGTGACCCGCGCCCGAGGCTATAGAGGCAAATATGCCGGAAACCTTCTTTAGAAATTGCCGCCTGCTCGACCCAGCCTCTGGCCTTGATGCGCCCGGCGCTTTGCTGATCCGCGATGGGTTGATCGCCGATTGCGGCGCTGGGCTTAACGCGCCCGAAGGCGCGACAGTGGTGGATGCCGCTGGCGCCTGCCTCGCACCTGGCTTGATTGATCGGCGCGCCAATCTCGGGGAGCCGGGGGCGGAGCATCGGGAAACCATCGCCTCCGCCGCGCAGGCCGCGGCGGCGGGGGGCATCACCACCGTTTGCGTACTGCCGGATACCGACCCGGCGCTTGATGATCCCGCGTTGATTTCCTTCATCACGCGGCGGGGGGAAGCCACGGGATCGGTTGCGCTGCTGCCCTATGGCGCCGCGACATCTGGCTGTGCCGGCAAGGAATTGGCGGAATTCGGCTTGCTCCGCGCTGCCGGCGCCATTGCCTTTACCGATGGGGTGCGCGCCATTGCCTCGGCCCGCACCATGCGGCTTGCGCTTTCTTACGCGCGGGCCTTTGGCGCCTTCATCGTGCAGCACCCGGAAGAACCGAGCCTGGCTTCCGGCGGCGCCGCCACCGAAGGCGAATTGGCGACCCGGCTTGGCCTGCCTGGCATCACCCCAGCGGCAGAGGCCATCATGGTAGCGCGCGATATCGCACTCGCGCGCATCACGGGCGGGCATGTGCATTTCGCCCACATCTCCACTGGTGCCGCGCTGGATTTGATCCGCGC
>JBILPX010000080.1:0-10710 GCA_044373565.1 Roseomonas sp. | reverse complement strand
CAAAACGCCGGCGGGGTCGAGCATCATACGCTCTGCCCCCAAATGCAGCGGCGCGGCATTCATGAGGCGCGCCTCGGTGCATTTCGGATGAAGCGCGACCTCCGCGCCTCACGCGGTTTTGGCCGCGCTGAGGCACCGCGCGTGATGATGCCATCCGTCATGTCGGCGAGTGTTTCGCCAAATTCTTCCGCACCATCTGTGGCCTCAGCAACCAAGGCGGCGGCTTCCGCCAGCAAGGCATCCTCAGCCCCGCCAGCGACCCATTCGCGCCCTTCTTCGATCAGCGCGGGCACGGCCAGCGGTGATGCGCGCGACAGGGCGCGATGGATGATGCGGCCTTTGATGCGTGAAAGCAGGGCGGCGATGCGCGCCACATCCGTCAGCCCCTGTGCGGCTTCCGCGCGTGTGGCGCGCAGCAGGATGTGATCCGGTTCATGCCGGCGCAGCACATCATAAATCAAATCCGCATTCATGGTCATGTGCCGGCCTGATTTTTCCGCGCCTGGATGATGCTTTTCGATCAACCCCGCAATGGTCGCGATGTTGCGGAAACTCCGCCGCAGCATGGAGGATTCCGCGAGCCATTCCTCCATTTCATCGCCCAATATGTCTTCCGCGAACAGCCTTTCCACGCCAGTCGGTTCAAAGGCGGACCAGATCGCCAGCACATAATCCGTGCCCACATAACCAAGCGGCCCCATACCAAGCCGTTCCATGCGCTTCGTCACCAAAAGCCCAAGCGTTTGATGTGCAAGCCGCCCTTCAAATGTATAGGCCACCAGAAACCAGCGCCCACCACGCGGGAAGGTTTCAATCAGCAAGCCATCGGATGGCGGCAATTCACTCCGCAGGCTTTGCAGCCGGAGCCATTCCTGCACCGGCGCCGGCAAATGCGCCCAGCGCGAAGGATCATACAAAATAGCGCGCACCCGCGCGGCGAGCCAAGTGGTCAGCGGCATGCGGCTGCCGGCATAAACCGGCACGCGCGGTTCATCGCCTCCGCCGGGGCTGACAATCACCGCTGCCGGATCAAGCCTTTCATAACGCACCACCTGGCCGGCAAACAAAAAGCAATCACCGGCCGTGAGGGTGGAGACAAACCATTCCTCCACCTCGCCCAAAGTGCCGCCGCCACGAAACCGCACCTTGATCATGGGGGTTTCGACAATGGTGCCGAGATTCATGCGCAATTGCCGCGCCACGCGCGTATCGCGGACATGCAGCAGGCCTTCGGAATCGCGGAATAGGCGGCTGAAACGCTCATAAGCCGCCAGTGCATAGCCGCCATCTTCGACAAAGCGGACCACATCATCGAAATCGCGGCGCGTGAGTGCAGCATAGGGCGCGGCGCGGATCACTTCCGCGTATAATTCATCCGGATGAAAGGGCGCGTGGCAAGCCATGGCCAGCACATGCTGCGCCAGCACATCCAAGCCGCCGGGGCGCGGCGGGTCGCCATCCAATTCGCCAGCCGCCACGGCTTCCATGGCAGCGACGCATTCAATCACCTCAAACCGATTAGCCGGCACCAGCACGGCGTGAGAGGGCTCATCCATCCGGTGATTGGCGCGCCCCACACGCTGCAATAACCGCGCGACACCTTTGGGTGCGCCAATCTGAATCACCTGATCCACATCCCCCCAATCAATACCAAGATCGAGTGAGGCTGTGGCCACCACCGCACGCAGCTTGCCCGCTGCCATGGCCGCTTCCACCTTGCGGCGCTGTTCAATTTCCAGGCTGCCGTGATGCAGCGCGATGGGCAGCGCGGCTTCATTCAGCCGCCAAAGTGCTGCGAAGCAAAGCTCTGCTTGCGCGCGAGTATTCACGAAAACAATCGTGACCCGCGCGGCTTCAATGCGGCGATAGACTTCCGGCATGGAAGCCAGCCCCATATGCCCGCCCCAAGGCAAATGGCCTTCGGGCAATTGCAAATCAAATACGGGCGCCGCGCCGCCTTCCGTCGTGATCAACCGGACAGATGCCGCTTGCGCATCCGGCGCCAGCCAGGCGCGCAACGCATCCGGCACGGCGACGGTTGCAGAAAGCCCGATGCGCTTTGCGCCTGGCGCCAGCACGGCAAGCCGCGATAGGCAGAGAGCCAATTGATCACCGCGCTTGGTGCCGGCCAAAGCGTGGATTTCATCAATGATGATGCCACCAAGGCCCGCGAAAATCTCCTGCGCATCGGGCAATGAGAGTAAAAGCGTCAGGCTTTCCGGCGTGGTCAGCAGGATATGGGGCGGGGTGGCGCGCTGGCGTGCGCGGCGATTGGCGGGTGTGTCACCGGTGCGGGTTTCAACGCGAATGGGCAGCGCCATATCGCCAATTGGCGCCATCAGATTGCGCGCAATATCCACCGCGAGCGCCTTCAAGGGCGAGATATACAGTGTATGCAGCCCTTCGCGCGGTGTTGCCGCTAGTTCCAAAAGTGTCGGCAGGAAGCCGGCCAGAGTCTTGCCCCCGCCGGTGGGCGCCACCAGCAGCGCGTGATCACCGCCTGCTACGGCATCTAGAACATCAAGCTGATGCGCCCGCGGCTGCCAGCCACGCGCCACAAACCAGCCGGCAAAAGGTTCTGGTAATGTTCGCATTCAGCGCTATCTATGGCGCGACCCACCCCTGAGGCAAGCCCGGAAGCCAATGCCCCTGATCGCCCCGCCCCATCCCGAGACCTGGCTGAAAGTGACCCAAGCCGGGCTATTCTGCGAACCGGGTGGTTTTTTCATTGACCCGCTCCGCGCCGTGGATCGCGCCGTGATCAGCCATGGCCATTCGGATCACGCGCGCCCCGGCCATGCGGCGGTGCTAGCGACGCCGGAGACGCTGGCCATCATGACCGCCCGCCTCGGCGAAAGCCGTGCGGGGGCCACGCAACAGGCGCTGCGCTATGGGGAAGTGATTGCGATCAATGGCGTGAAGTTGTGGCTAAGGCCGGCCGGGCATGTGCTGGGCTCGGCGCAGATCGCGCTGGAATGGCAGGGCAGCCGCGTGGTGGTCTCGGGCGATTACAAGCGCCGCGCCGATCCAAGCTGCGCGGCGTTTGAAGTTGAACGCTGCGATGTCTTCATCACGGAAGCGACCTTCGCTTTGCCGGTGTTTCGTCACCCGGATGCGATGGGGGAGATTGCGCGGTTGTTGCGATCAGCCGCGTTATTTCCCGAGCGCACCCATGTGATTGGCTGCTATGCGCTTGGCAAATGCCAACGCCTGATCCGCATGTTGCGCCAGGCGGGCTATGACAGCCCAATCCATTTGCATGGCGCGCATCAGGGGCTTTGCAATGTTTATGAGGCATTGGGTGTGGCACTCGGCCCGCTGCTGCCCGCAACTGTCGCGCGCAAGGATGTGCTGAAGGGCGCGATTGTGCTGGCGCCGCCTTCCGCCATTGCTGAACGCTGGGCAAGACGGCTTGCGGAGCCGGTCGTCGCCAATGCGTCTGGCTGGATGGGCGTGCGGCAACGCGCGCGCCAGGGCGGCGTGGAATTGCCGCTGGTGATTTCCGATCACGCCGATTGGGATGAGTTGCTGCAGACCTGCGCCGAGACCGGCGCAGGCGAGGTTTGGGTGACGCATGGGCGCGAAGACGCGCTGATCCATGCGCTGGGGTTGCAGGGCATCAGGGGGCGCGCCTTGAACCTGATCGGGCGCGGTGAGGAAGATGAGGAAGCCAGTGCGTGATCGGAAGTATCACTGCGTTCCTTGCAGACGCCGCGCCAATTTGCGGCGCGCCAGCCAGCGGCGCAGGCCGCCTCCGCCCAGGATCAATTTCGTGCAGGTTGTGCGAATCTGCCAGGGTAGGTTGAGGAGCGTGTCGTAATGCGCCTCAAGCCGCTGCTGCGCCTGATAGAAGCTGGCATCCACCTTCCCCGCGCTCAAATGCCGAAGGTGAAAATCAATCACCCAAGCGCTGCGCCCGGCGCAGCGCGCTTGCAGACACAAATCCGTGCCATAGAGATGAAAACCGGAAAGCCCGGCAGAGATACTGACCAACGCATCCCGCCGGATAATGATGAAATTCTCATCCAGGCTGACCACCCGCGCGGGAAGATTACCGCGCCGCTGATCCTCTCCATGCGGGTCAGAAATGCGGAGAACAAGGCTGCCATCCGCTATCGCACCGGCATTGCCGGCAAGCGCCCAATCCGCATCAAGCACATCCAGCGCCGAGAGGCAGGCGTGCAACGCTTCGGCATCATCGCTGAGCAGCCGAACATCCTGATGGCAGAGGATCACATAGGCGCCGCGTGCCAAGCTCAAGAAACGCCTGATGCCCTGGAAGGCATCCCATTGGTGGCCCTTGGTATTGTCCAGATAAAGGAATTCCGCCTTTTCGGGCGTGAAGCCGCACGCTTGGAAGCTTTCGACCATGACCGCGTATTCCGCGGGGCGCGTGACCAAAGTGCAAATGCTGAAGAGCGGCCCCGCAAGGGGTTGGCCGGCATCCATCGGTTGCTGCGCTGGAATCATCCCGCCAAAATCAGCCCTGCAACGGAATTGCGCAAGATCAATCTGGGCCAGACAGCGCCATGAGCCTACCCGCCTTCGCTGAACTCCTGGAAAGGCTGGTGTTTTCCCCTGGGCGGAACGCTAAGCTTGCACTTCTTGGCCAATGGTTTGCCGGGCAGCCGGACCCCGAACGTGGTCTGGGCCTGGCGGCCATTACGGAAAGCCTGAAGCTCGCCACCGCCAAGCCCGCCATGCTCAGGGAAATCACCATGGCGCGGGTAGACCCCGAATTATTCCGGCTTTCCTATGATTATGTCGGCGATCTCGCGGAAACCATTGCCCTGATCTGGCCAAAACGCGCCGGCGTGAATGCGCCACCGCCTGCGCTATCAGATATTATCGGCGCCTTGGAATCCACCCCCAAGGCCGAGGTGCCAGCGCTGATTGCGGGCTGGCTTGATACGCTCGATTCCAGCGGACGGTTGGCACTGATCAAGCTGCTCACGGGCGGCTTGCGGGTTGGGGTTTCGGCCCGGCTTGCGCGTGTGGCACTTGCCGAATGGTCGAGTCAGCCGGTGGAGGCGATTGAGGAAGCCTGGCACGCCATCCCCGCGCCCTATGAACCGCTTTTCGCCTGGCTTGAGGGCCGCGCACCGCAGCCGGACCCGCAAGCGGCGCCCATCTTCCGCCCGCTGATGCTGGCGCATCCCTTGGAGGATGCGGATCTCGCCGCGCTCGATCCCGCTGCCTATTGCGCGGAATGGAAATGGGATGGCATTCGCGTGCAAGTCACGTCGGGGCCTGGCGGTGCCAGGGTTTGGAGCCGGGGGGCTGAGGATATCTCTGCGACCTTCCCCGAAATCATTGCGGGTCTGGATTTCCATGCCGTGCTGGATGGCGAATTGCTGGTGCTGCGGGATGGCGAAGTGGCACCCTTTGCCGATGTTCAGCAAAGGCTGAACCGCAAGACCGTCACCGCCAAGATGCAGCGTGATTACCCGGTCGCGATCAGGCTTTACGATATTCTGTTTGATGGCACTGAGGATTTGCGCCCCCTGCCCTTTTCCGAACGTCGTGCGCGGCTGGAAGACTGGTATCAGCGCCAGCAACCGCCGCGGATGGATCTTTCAGACATCATCACCTTCAAGCAGATCAGCGATTTGCAGGCGTTGCGTGACGGCGCGCGGGATGCGGCGATTGAAGGGCTCATGCTAAAGCGCGCCGATGGCCCCTATTTGCCCGGGCGCGTCAAAGGGCAATGGTGGAAATGGAAGCGCGCACCGCTCACGCTTGATACGGTGCTGATGTATGCGCAGCGCGGCCATGGGAAGCGCAGCAGCTTCTATTCGGATTACACTTTCGGCGTCTGGCGGGAAGATGGTGAATTGGTGCCGATCGGCAAGGCCTATTCCGGCTATACGGATGAGGAGTTGTCTTGGCTTGATCGCTGGATCAGGAACCACACCGTGGATCGCTTTGGCCCCGTGCGGGAAGTCGAGAAAGGACTTGTGCTGGAAGTGGCCTTTGATGCCGCGCAGCGCAGCAGCCGGCATAAATCGGGCGTCGCGCTGCGCTTTCCGCGCATTGCGCGCATCAGGCGGGACAAGCCGGCAGAAGAAGCGGATCGGCTGGGGGCTGTACTGGGCTTGATTGCGGATGGCGCTTCAGCGCCAGATCAAGACTGAATCCCCCCCGTCAGCGCTGCACGATCATCCCCCCTCAGCCGGCGGCACGCTGCCGGGCCGTGGCGCAATCGGCAAAAGCTTGTCGAGACCAGTCATCTTCTCAAATAGCGCCGCCACCTGCAAAGCCCGCGCATCCTGCCGTGGTGGAGCGACAATATGCAGCCCAACCGGCCTGCCATATTGATCAAAGCCGCAAGGCACCGCGACCGCAGGGCAGCCCGCCAAGGTCGCGAAGGCATTGATCAGCGACCCACCCATGTAGTTGTCGAGCTTCTTGCCGCCGATGCTCTCCGGCGCGCGCAGCATCACATCAAAGGCCGGCGTGGCTGCCCCCGGCGTGATCAGCACATCATAGCGCTTGAACAGATCGCGCATGCTGATGAAGAAGCGCCGGCGTTCATGTTCCGCCCAAGCAAGCCGCGATGCAGTTTCCTGCAAGCCGCGTTCGGTTTGCCAGATGATGTCGGGCTTCAGCTTATCGCGATGCTCCAGCAGCATTTTTTCGCGGTCCACCACGAAATGCTGGCTGCGCAGCACCAGAAACGCCTCATTCAATTGGCCAATTTCGGGATGCGCTTCTTCCACCACCGCGCCAAGCGCTTCAAAGCGCCGCACTTCGCGCGCGCAAATTTCCTCGGTTTCTCGGTCCATCGAAATCGCGCCGCCGAAGCGTGCAGTGAAGGCGATGCGCTTCGGTGCCTCGGCCTCTGCTGCCGCCACCGCCGCAACATAGGGGCGGGCCGGCGCTTCCCAAGTCAGCGGATCGGCCAAATCCCAGCCCGCCATGCTGTCCAAAAAAAGCGCCAGATCAGGGATATTGCGCGCCATTGGCCCATTCACCGAAAGCGGCGAATAGAGATCATCCGCCGTGCCACGGCTGACGCGCCCGGGCGAAGGGCGCAGCCCCACCACGGAACAATAGGTCGCGGGCCGGCGCAGAGACCCCCCATGATCCGACCCATGCGCCAACCACACCTGGCCTGTCGCCAAGGCAACCGCACCGCCCCCGGTGGAACCACCGCAGGTGAGCGATGTATTCCAAGGATTGCGCGTGCGCCCGAAAACCTCATTAAAGGTCGAACCCCCCGCGCCGAATTCCGGCGTATTGGATTTGGCAATGACAATGCCGCCCTTGCGTTCGATGCGCTCCACCAAGGGGTGGCTTTCGCGCGGCACGTAATCGGCAAAGATCGGGCTGCCATAGGTGGTGCGCACGCCGGCCACTTCCGCCAGATCCTTGATGGCAACGGGGATGCCGCCAAGCCAGCCGGCTTCACCTTCCGCTTCGCGCCGCTTCCCCGCCATCAGCGCGCGGGCATGGTCCCGCGCGCGGTCCAGGCAAAGTGTCGGCAGCGCATTCACATCGCCATCCACCGCAGCAATGCGCGCCTCGGCGGCGTCAATCAGGTCAAGCGGCGTGATATCGCCCGCCTTCAGCCGGGCGGCAGCTTCCGAGGCACTCAGGCGAATCAATTCATCAGACATACGACTTTCCCCCAAAACCAGGTCAGGCTAACAGCAATACAAGTTTGGAGAAGACCCGGATGTATAACCCGCCCTTGTTCCGTGAAGACCGCCCGGAAATCCTGCACGCCATTTTGCGTGAGGCTCGGCTGGCTATTCTGGTCAGCGCTGGGGCGGATGGCGTGCCGGAAGCCACCCATGTGCCGCTGCAACTTGCCGCCGATGAAGGCCCGCATGGCACGCTTTACGGGCATTTGGCCAAGGCCAATACGCATTGGCGGGGCCTTGCGGCCGCCGGGCGCGCGCGCGCGATTTTCATGGGGCCCGAGGCTTATGTCTCACCGTCTTTCTATGCCTCAAAGAAGGAAGACGGAAAGGTCGTGCCGACCTGGAATTATGTTGCCGTGCATGCCATCGGCGCGATTGAGGTGTTTGATGATGCCGCGCGGCTGCATGCGCTGGTGGATAGGCTGACCAATCATCACGAAGCCCCGCGCGCCAAGCCCTGGGCAGTGGATGATGCGCCGGAAGCCTTCATCGCCTCACAGCTCAAAGGGATTGTCGGGCTACGCTTGGAAATCGAAACCCTGATCGGCAAGCGTAAGCTCAGCCAGAACCGGCCGGAACAGGATCAGCACGGCGTGATTGAAGGCCTGGGCAGCAGTGAGGATGCGCGGGACCGCGATGTGGCGGCGCTGATGAAGCGGGGTGCGTAACCGCGCCCGCTTACATCACCGATTCCGCACTGAAGCGCGGAATAAAAACCCTTCCATCGGAACGCAGGCCCGGGTTTGGCTGAAGCCCGGCGGCGGCGCGGGTCACTTCTGCAATCAACCGCGCTACTTCGCCTTCCAGTTCAAAAAGCCGCCCTGAATCGCCTTCGCGAAAGGCCGCGGTGGCACGCACGCGCAATTCCTGGCCCCCAACGCCGGTCGAACACGCCACATGCAGCAGGCCCTGCCCCTGCGCGACGCTGCGCCCAGTGACGCAGCGCTGAGAAGGCGCATCGGGAATCCAAATCATGCGCATGCGCGCCACATTGCCTGGCGCATAGGCACGCACCGTTCCCTTGCTGGCATTGAAGCCGGCGGCGACAGCCGGTGAGGCCAAGCCATCCGGCAGCACCATGCCGTGATCATTCACCCCAACCGTCGCCCAGGTTGCATTGCCTGGCATCGTGTAGCGCACATAAAGCTGGGTCAGGCCATTGCGCGCGATGACACTTTCATCCGGTGGGCCCACGGCGCGCACCCAAGGGCCAACGCGCAGCGGCAGCTGCGCCGCCACCGCCTTGGTTCTTCCCGTTGGTATCGAAAACGGAAGCTCAACGCCCCCCGGTCCCTGCGGCCCAGGCAGGTTATTCGGGTAAAGCTGAGTCACCGTCACATCCGGAACCGGCGCCAATGACACAGGCTGTGCTTCAGGCGGCAGCGCCTGCTGCGCACAGCCCAGCGCCAAGGAAGCGAGCAGCAGGGCAAGGGCCGCGCCGCGCATCACACACGCTCACTGACTTTGATGGCGATTTTGCAGCCGGTTTTGATTGCGGCACTCAGCAGCCGATAGGCGGGCGCCTGTTCTGCTTCATTTTCAAGCCCGGTGTCGCGGTGCTCCAATTCCTCGGCGCGGAAGCGGGCGATATCGGCGCGCAGTTCCGCCTCATCATCGCCAAGCGTGTCTTCCTGGGCGCGGTAATGCTCATCAATCGCTTCTTCCACGGCAACCGTGCAGGCCATGGCGCCACGATGGCCAAGCAGTGCGCTCGCCGCACCCAGCGCGAAGCCTGCGACATGCCAGAAGGGTAGAAGCGCCGTGGGGCGCACGCGGCGTTCGCCAATCAGGCGGGAAAATGTGTCCAGATGGACCTGTTCCTGCGCCTTCATATGTTCGATCAGCGGGCCATATTTGGTGCGGCCCAGAACGGCAAGCTGGCCCTCATAAATGCGCTTGGCGCCATATTCGCCGGCATGATCCACGCGAATGGTGCGTTCTACCACCTCCCGCGCCGTGGGGTCTCCGGGCAGGCGGTATTCGGCGGTTTTCTGCGTCATGCTCTGGCTCCTTGCCGGGCGAGGCCGAGGGAAAGCGCCCCAAGGCCAAGCCCGTACAGCATATTGATTGCAGCCATTGAAATGGGAAGGCCGGAAATAAGAAAGGCGGGGGCATCGCAGGGCTTATTTGGGATGGGGGCCAGGCTTTTCAGCATATCCTCGATGCTCATTGCCCCGCCAGCGGTAGCGGCCTTGCAGCCGGCAAGCGGCGATGGCCAGAAGCCTTGCTCAACCCCCAGATGAAACCCGCCCAAAACCCCGGAAGTGAGCGCAGCCAAGCCTGCCAAGCCCAGTAACACCCCAGCGAAGCGCGGCAGTGCCAGCGCCAGCGCCGCCAGCCCCGCCGCCAGCCAATAGGGCCAGCGCTGCCACAGACAAAGCTCGCACGGCGCCAACCCCAGCCAGGTTTCGCTGGCTTGGGCCAAAAGCGGGGCTGCGGCGGCCAGGGCCAGAATGATCAAAGCGCGCTTCATGGGAAACAGATTGCGCACCACGGCGCCGCTTGCAACTGGACCCATCACGCGGGGGGCTTTAGGCTCAGTGCATGTGATGGAGATGAGCGATGCGCAAGCTTTGGGGCCGGACCAGTTCCAGCAATGTCATGAAGGTGCTGTGGCTGATGGAAGAGCTCGGCCTTTCCTATGAACGGATAGACGCCGGCGGCGCCTTTGGCCGCACCAAGGAACCCGAATACCGCGCCATGAACCCCATGGGCCTGGTGCCGACCTTGCAGGAAGAAGATGGCTGGGCGCTGTGGGAGAGCAATACGATCTGCCGCTTTTTGTGCAATACCGAAGCACCGGATAGCCCAATCTACCCGAGCGATGCGCGCCAAAGGGCCACCGTGGAAACCTGGATGGATTGGACGCTCGGCCACCTGACCGCGCCGATGGTGACGATCTTCTTCACCCATGTCCGCCTGCCGGAACCGGAACGCGATTGGAAGGCAGAGGCCAAGGCGCGCGAAGATGCGGGCCGGCTTTGGGGCATGATCGAAAAAAAGCTTGAAGGGCAGCGCTTTCTCTGTGGCGATGATCTGACGCTGGCGGATATCGCGCTCGGCT
>JBILPX010000346.1:0-3305 GCA_044373565.1 Roseomonas sp. | reverse complement strand
GCGCCGAAGGGAATGCCGGCGGTTTCGCCACCCACCACGACATCAATCGATTCATAACCAACATGCCGGCCGATCTTTTCCACGCCCAAATCGCAAATCCGGTTGCGCGCGCGCGGGAAGGAGATGATTTTGCGGCAGTCAATATAAACGGGGCTCTTCCAACCGCTGGTAAAGGTGTAGGGCTCTTCAGGGCGGAAATTCACCGCCTTGATTTCAAGCAGGATGCGCGCGGTGGTGAGCGCCGCGTCGCGGTCCCAGTCGGAGGCATGAAGGGCGGGCATATGGATAGGGCTCCTCTCTTTCCTGGCTTTGGTAATGCGCTGGGGCGGTGGCGTCCATGACCCCGCCCGAGTCGCCCCGCATTTGGGTGCTGGCCGACCCGCGCGCCGGCACTGCGGCCCAGGCTTTGGGCATTGCCGAAAGGCTGGGTGAACCCTTCCGCCGGGTGGATTTGGCCTGGGGGGCGCTGGCGCGGCTGCCTTTGCCCTTCCCTTCCTTGGCGGGCCTGACGCCCGAAGCCCGCAGCGCCATCGCGCCCCATTGGCCGGAATTAGTGATATCGGCGGGGCGGCGCAGCGCGCCGGTGGCGCTTTGGCTGAAGCAAAGGGGCGCACGGCTGGTGCATTGCATGCGCCCGGGCTTCGGCGCGGCGCGCTTCGATCTGCTGGTGATTGGCCAGCATGATGCGCCCAAGCCCGCCGCCAATATCCTGCCCATTCTGGGCGCTGCGCATCGCATTTCCCCAGAAAGGCTCGCCGCCGCGCGGGCGGAATTCGCGGAACTTGCCGCCCTGCCATCCCCGCGCGTGGCACTGCTGATGGGCGGGCCACCGCGCGCCGAGGGGATGGATGCGGCTGTGGCCGGCGCCATCACGGCCAAGGTCGCGGGGTTTGCGGGCAGCGTGCTTGCCACCGCATCCCGCCGCACCGGCAGCCCAGCGGAAGACGCCATGGCGACGGCTTTGGCCGGGCATCCGCATCGGTTGTTTCGCTGGGGGGACGCGCCGCCCAACCCCTATGCCGGCTTCCTCGCCTGGGCGGATCAGGTGGTGGTGACGGGGGATTCGGTTTCCATGCTCTCGGAAGCACTGGCCACCGCCGGGCCGGTTTTTATCGCCGACCCCGGCGGGCTTGGGCCGCGCCATAAGCGCTTGGCGGAAAGCCTGATTGCAGCAGGGCAGGCGCGGGATTTGGCCGCCGCACCCGCGCCCTTTGCGCGCGCGCCGCTTGATGAAGGCGGGCGCATCGCTGCCGAAATCCGGGGGCGCGGCTTGCTTGATTGAAGCGCGGTTTCATGAGGATTTCATACGGCCAAGGTGATGTCGCAGGTGATCTGCCAAAAAACTGATCTATGCTGGGCTCAATCCATTAAGGTGCCGCCATGACCCGCAGCCTGACCCTTGCCTTTTCGCCCCGCTTCATCTGCCTGACCCTGGCCTTACTGGCTGCTCTCGGCTTTGGCTTCGCGCTGTTGATGGCACCAGGCTTCTGGACCAGCTTGGGCTTTGTCATTGCGGCGGCACTCAGCGCGCTTGGGCTCCGCGATCTGTTTCACCCAACCCATGCCATTCTGCGCAACTACCCGATTGCCGCGCATCTGCGTTTCATCATGGAAAAAATCCGCCCCGAAATGCGGCAATATTTCTTCGAGGATGAAAAGCACGGCATGCCCTTCAGCCGTGACAAGCGCGCGATTGTCTATCAACGCGCCAAGAAGCAATTGGATAAGCGGCCCTTCGGCACGCAATATGATGTCTATGACACGGGCTTTGAATGGTTGCAGCATTCGCTGGCCGCGCGCGCGCCCGCCCATGATCTGCCGCGCATTCTGATCGGCGGGCCGGCCTGCACGCGGCCTTATTCCGCTTCGATATTGAATATTTCCGCCATGAGTTTCGGATCATTATCCGCCAATGCCATTCGCGCCTTGAACCAAGGGGCGAAGCGCGGCGGCTTTGCGCATGATACAGGCGAAGGCGGGCTCAGCCCCTATCACCGCGAAGCGGGGGGCGATCTGATTTGGGAAATCGGTTCCGGCTATTTCAGCGCGCGCAATCTGGATGGCAGTTTTTCGCCGGAACGCTTCGCGGAAGTCGCAGCGCTAGATCAGGTAAAAATGGTAGAACTCAAGCTCAGCCAAGGGGCCAAACCTGGCCATGGCGGTGTGCTGCCGGCTGCCAAAGTGAGTGCGGAAATCGCCGCCACGCGCGGTGTTGCGATGGGGCAGGATTGCGTTTCTCCGCCCGCGCATAAGGCTTTTTCCACACCGGTCGAGATGATGCGCTTCATTGCGGAGATGCGGCGGCTATCCGGCGGCAAGCCCGCTGGCTTCAAGCTTTGCATCGGCCATCCATGGGAATTCCTCGCCATCTGCAAGGCCATGGTCGAAACGGGGATTGCGCCGGATTTCATTGTTATTGATGGCGCAGAAGGCGGCACCGGTGCGGCGCCCTTGGAATTTATGGATCATGTCGGTATGCCGCTGCGGGAAGGCTTAAGCTTCGCCCATAACGCGCTGATCGGCATTGGGTTGCGTGATCAGATCAAGCTTGGCGCCAGCGGCAAGATCGCGAGCGCCTTTGATGTGGCCCGCGCGCTGGCTCTAGGTGCTGATTGGTGCAATGCCGCGCGAGGCTTCATGTTTGCCATTGGCTGCATTCAATCACTGTCCTGCCATACGGATCACTGCCCGACCGGGGTTGCGACGCAAGACCCCACACGCCAACGCGCGCTACGCGTGCCGGATAAGGCGCCCCGCGTGCATCAATTCCATGCTGCCACTTTGGAAGCGCTGAATGAATTGGTCGCCGCCGCCGGGCTTGCGCATCCATCCGAATTGCGCGCGGAACATTTCAGCCGGCGCATTTCGCCAAGTGTTGTGAAAAACTTTGCCGAACTTTACCCACCCTTGGCGCCGGGCGCGCTGCTGACCGGCACGGGTGATTCGCGCTTTGCCGAGGCATGGGCCATGGTGGATGCCCATAATTTCGCGCCGCGCCGCGCGTGACATCCCTATAGCGGCGCTCACGCTTCTTGGGGCAGGTTGGTGCTGCGCGACGGGCTGGCGCTTTAGTGCGCGTCCAGTGAACGAATGTGAACGGAACGCGCACTAAGCCTAGTTACACGCGCAGCCAGGTCTCGCTGAAGGCCAGCATGGCGGTGGAGATTTTCTGCCCCGCTACTTCGCGCGGAATGGGCGCGCCGGGGCGGCGAATGCCGTTCACCGTAACGGCGGCACTTTCGCAGCCAATGAACAGGCTTGGCATGTAATGCTTGCCGGTGGCCGATTGCGGCGGCGCCAGCGCG
>JBILPX010000079.1:0-10760 GCA_044373565.1 Roseomonas sp. | reverse complement strand
CGGGCACGGACTTCAGGGGAAAACTTGTTCGTCGTCTTGCTCATAAGCGCTCCATCCTATTTGAAAGTTGGAGCCTCCGGCAAACCCGGGGCGGTTCACATTGTCGAGACCACAAGCTGCAAAGTAACCCAAAGAGGTACGACGCATATTTGTCCATTCTACAAGTCATGTGGCTATCAAGCGCAGAAGCGACAGCTTGATTCTGCGCAGTTGGTGCTGACGGCGCATGACACACTGTTTCACAAGGCGCCCAAAGAACTCGGAGCTGTTGGCCTGCTGGTCCTGGATGAAGGGTTTTGGAACGCTGGCCTGCGCGGCATGGACGGCAAGGCGCTGCTCACACTGGATGGGCTGCGCCCGGACGAAGGCACAGTGCGATGCTGGACAGTTATTAACCGCGAGGATTGGGAGGCCACGGCTGATCTTGGTGCGCAGCGCGACAAGCTTTGGAAAGTACTCCCCAACGCCCCTAATGGCGCCCTCTCCGTGGCTGCGCTCAAGGCCGCTGGCCTGACGCCGGAGCGGTGCCACCAGGCAGCCAGCCTTGAACATCGCCGGCTGCGCAATCCGGGTATCATTCCCGGCATGGATCCGGGTGAGCGCCGTCGCCGTATTGCCGACGTGCTTCCCAAGGAGGGAGAGCCCTGGGCACCTCCGAACCGTGCCGCAGTCATGTGGCTGCTCATCGCCGAGGCGTTAGAAAACGATCACGATGTTGCTGGCGCAGAGCTCATCGATGCCATGACGGAGAACGGGACAATCCGCTGCCTGCGCCTCAACTGGCATGCTAAATTGCGAAATGGCTGGGGCGCCGAGGGGCCGATCCTGCATCTGGACGCAACACTCCGCCCCGAACTCGTCACGCCCTTCATTTCCTATGTCACCATAGCTGAGGCTCTCGTTGCGACGGAGCCGAATGTTCATGTCCGGCAGATTCTCCGTGCGCCAGTAAGCGCAAAGGCACTGATGCCCGGTGAGGATGCTATGCTGCGGGATCGGAATGCTGCCGAGACACATCTCCGGCAGATATCAGCGCTTATTGCGCTGCGTGCCGCAAGCTTGCGCGGGCGCAGCACCGCGGCGCCAGATCTGCTGGTCATCGCCCAGAAGGCGGTAGTCGATGCGCTGCGCGCAGCCGGCCTGCCACGCAATGTTCAGGCTGCACATTTCAATGCCCTGAGTGGCATTGATCGCTGGCGCAACGTGGCCGGGCTGATGGTTCTGGGGCGCACCTTGCCGACGCCATCAACAGTCGAAGCACTGGCGACCGCCGTGACCAACAGCCCCCCACTGACTAGTCGTGGTGACGTGGCTTGGTGGTATGAGCGGGAGGAACGGCGCATCGCGCTGGCCGATGGCGGTTTGCATATCCTGCCCGGTGAGAAGCACGCCGATCCGACTGCCGAGGCCATTCGCTGGAGTATCTGTGAGGGCGAGCTGATCCAGGCGATCGGGCGTGGGCGCGGCGTAAACCGAACCGCGGCGGCACCTTTGGAAATTGACCTGCTGACAGACGTAGTGCTGCCAATCGCGGTGCATGCGGTGTTGCCTTGGGAAGATATCTGCCCATCAGATCACGATGTCATGGCCGCGCGTGGCGTCATCCTGGAAAACGCGGCCGACATGGCGAAGGCCTTTCCTGACCTCTGGCCAAGCCGCGAAGCTGCCAAGAAGCAGAATCAGAGGAGGGGGACAAATTGCTATTATAGTTATTTCTCTAATAGCAATTTGTCCCCCTCCTCCTCGATTGTGAGATACCGCCCGACAGGTGCAGGCCAAAAGGATCGGACCGCGCGGTTCGACCTTGCGCTTATCCCGGAACCGCTGGTGTGGCTGGAACGGCAACTGGGACCTATGGCGCATTTCGAGATGGTTGATGCCGGCGGGGTTGATCCCGTCGCACCGGACCATGCCGGCGCTCGCGCAAGCTTCGAAGCGCTTGCGGCCCGGCTAGACGCTGCGCTGCGGCAGCGCATCACACATGACCGCGGCCGACTGGCCACCTTATTCAACCGCATGGAAGCCGCCCAGCCAGACCCGGCCGCGGAATAACCGGCACCGCCTAGGTTGTGCCATAACTCAAGCCCGGTTGTTTACACGCAAACAATGACACCATCACCGTCGTTCGCGCGGGGAAATTCACCAATGCGGCTGCGACGCCCCGGTATCACGCAATCGCCGCGTATTCACCACCATCGATGCGCTTGGCGGAGATGATAACCCGCCAGACTCCTGCATCTGGATTGTTGTAGGGCCGGAGATGTCGGTGCGCGAATGATCGGCGCGTAGCGGCTGGTGTGGCCGGCCAGTGTCACAGCCTTTCCCCGACGGAATTCTCTTTGCTGTGCTTGCAATCTTGGCGAGACTCTTCGACTTTCAGCCAAGTTCACGCGCGGCCTGAAGTGCTGCGCAATGGGGGGAATTGTCGTGGTGATGCTCTGTTACAATTCTCCCCATTGCGGCGTGTAAATCGAGTTTGCTATAACGGTGATACGTCGAGAAGGTGCGATAGGCACGGCGAGCTTGGGTCGTTTCCCTTCGAGAAAAGCCAGTCCCGATCTCGATCGCATGGTTCCTTCCTGGCGATTTTGTATGCGGGGAGCAAACGCGCTCGACATCGCTAGCGCCAGGCCGAAAATATGGGTTGCAGTTTGCACCATAGCGACGTGAATTCAATGGCTTGGGTGCAAACCTAAGCCCTTCAGGTTTGCACCATTGGGGCTTGATGCAAGTAGCTTTAGCGCCATCTTGCCCTTTATCCTACTGCCTAAGCCCGCAGGCTGATCTGCATGGACCTTGATCGACCAAACAACAGATATCACGCATTGCCGCCATCAACCGGCAGCACCTGCCCGGTCACCCAGCCGGCATAGGGGCTGGCAAAAAACAGCACAGCATTGGCAATATCCTCAACCGACCCGAGACGTCGCATCGCAAGCCGTCCGATCAGCGCCTTCTGCCCTTCATCGCCATAGCTTTCGAATTGCTTGATGCTTGATGGGTTGGAAAGCACGAAGCCCGGCGCCACCGAATTCACCGTAATGCCGTAAGGCCCGAATTCGCGCGCAAGCTGCCGCGTCAGCCCAACCAGGCCATGCTTGCCAGAGCCATAAGCCTGAATGCCGGTCAGGCTTGCCTTCAAGCCCGCGCCGGAACTGATGGTCACGATGCGCCCCTTCTTGGCTTTCTTCATGCCAGGCGCGGAGGCACGCGCCAGCGCAAAGGCAGCATGCAGGTTAATATCAATGATGGCGTGCCAATCCTCATCGCTTACTTCCTCGATTGGGCGCATCACTTGGCCGCGTACGCCACCGGCATTGGAAATCAGAATCTCAATTGGACCGCCAGTGGCATCTTCAATGCGCTTGATCCAGCCGGTGGCTGCGCCCTTCGCAGTCAAGTCAAACGCATCGGTGGTAATGATGCCTGGCGCCTTGGCGGTCTCGGCCAATTCAGCGGCTGAAACATCACAGGCGAAGACCCGCGCACCAAGGGCTGCAAAGGCGCGCGCAATGGCCTGGCCAAAACCATGCCCGGCACCCGTAACAGCGACGGTGACATTGTCAAAGCGGATATCCATGGGGGGTTCCTTAGCTGGCAGGGGAAAAAGCGGAGCGCGTCACACCATTCAATTCACGCATCAGGGCAACCCAGGCGGCAAAGCCCTCGGCGATGGAAGATTCGCGCCAGTTCTCATTGGGGGCATGAAAATCCTCATCGGCGGTCGCGAAGGAAAACATCACTGTATCAATGCCCGCGACATTGCGCGCAATATCAGCAAGCGGCAGCGTTGCCCCCATGCGAACGCGCAGCGGCTTTTGGCCAGTTGTGCGTTCCAGCGCTGCCTCTGCCGCCAGCAACAAGGGATGCGAAGCGGGCAGCGAATAGGCATAAGTGCCATCGCGCGTATTGGTGATGGAAAGCTCAGCGCCCTTGGGACAATGGGTGCGCAGATGTTTGGCCACGGCTTCACGCGCAAGCGCCGGGTCTTGGCCGGGCACAAGGCGCATCGAGAGTTTCGCATGAGCCAGGGCGGGAATGACGGTCTTGCCGCCCGCACCGGTATAGCCGCCCCACATGCCATTCACATCAAGCGTGGGGCGCAGCCAAAGCCGTTCCAGGAAATCCACCGGCGCAAGATGGCTTGGCGCGATCCCGATGGAATTGTCGTGCTGCGCAACATCGAAGGGAATACGCGCCCATTCTGCGCGTTCTTCGGGCGAAGCCGCGCTGGCGCCGGCCCAAAAGCCTTCCACCGCCACCTGCCCATCCGCATCATGCAATGTCGCGATCAAGCCTGCCATGGCATGCAGCGCATTGGGCGCCACACCGCCATAGCGGCCAGAATGCAGATCCTTGGCCGCGCTACGGAGCGTGATTTCCATGCCGGTATTGCCGCGCGTGCCCACCGTCATTGTCGGTAAAACCGCCCGCCAGCGCGCGCCATCGGCGGAAAGCACCGCATCCGCCGCCAGCAAGTCGCGATACTGCGTGAGCAAGGCGCCAAGTGTGGCCGAGCCGCATTCCTCCTCACCTTCCAACAGCAGCGTCACGTTGACGGGCAGCCTGCCTTCAACGGCCAGAAAAGCGCCGAGCGTTTCAACGGCCAAAAGGAACGGTCCCTTATCATCCGAAATCCCACGCGCATAAAGCCGACCATCGCGGGCCGTAAGCTGAAAAGGCGGAGAGGCCCAGCCGTCCAGGGGATCAGGCGGCTGCACATCATAATGGCCGTATACCAGCAGAACCGGCGCATCAGGCCCCGCGCCATGCCAGCGCGCGGTGACAGCCGGATGCCCGCCCGCAACAATTTCCTGCGCATCCCGAAAGCCAAGCGCGCTCAGGCGTGTGATCAGCCAGCGCCGCGCCGCCGCCATGCCATCCGCATAGGCCGGATCGGTCGAAACCGAGGGACAGGCGACTAGTTCCGCAAGCCGCGCAATGAATTGCGCCCGTTCAGCGAGCAGCTTTTCCAGGACAGCGTCAGTCAAGCAATAGCATCCAGTAGGGCGTTGAAACTTTCCGGTGACTGTTCCCGGCGGCCTTCTTCAATATCCTTGATCAGGCGACCCAAAGCAGTCAGAGCCGGTGTCGCGATGCCCTTCTGCGCCGCAAGCTTTGGCATGATCATCAACTGTGCCTCAGCTTCGGTCTTGCGTTTGCGCACGGCCAGGTCACGCCAGATGCCGGAATGCGTCTTCGCGCCAACCGCGGTGTAGTCACGCAGCCATTCAACCACCTTGATCCCATCCGCATCAGCGCGCCCCGGCGCGAAGGCCATGGGGTCAAACGACCCGAAGCCGCGCGGTGTCACCCCGCGGGCAAGCGCGGTTGCCGCCACCTCTCGCCCCAAAGCGAGCCAAACGGGCATGCGGCGCGTATCGGCGAAATTTTCGCTCATGGAATCGTGGTTCAGCGCGGTGGCAAATAGCATGGCGCCATAGGCCATCTTGCCCCACAGATAGGACCAGATATCGGTGGTTAAAATCGCATCCGGCTCGAAGGATTGGCAGATGGCATGCATCGCGCGGGTGCGATCACGGATGGTGCCATCAATCTCACCCACCACAAAGGCGCCGCGATTACCAAAGAGAATCTGCCCCGGCGCATGCCAATCCGCACCGAAATTGACAAAGCAGCCCATGGTGCGTTCGGCCCCGACGGCTTCGGCGATTTCCAATTCATTCAAGCCATTTTGTGCGGAAAAGACAAAGCCATCCTCTGCAAGATGGGGCGCTAGAATGGGTAAAGCGGCCTTGGTGGCCTGTGCCTTGACCGCGAGCACGATGCGCGAATAGCGGCCCGTGAGTTCATCTGGCGTGACAGCAGGGATGATTTGCGTGAATTCAGTGACCGGACCCGAAATGGTCAAGCCCTTGGTGCGACAGGCTTCGACATGCTCGGCCACGGTATCCACCAGCAGCACCTCATGCCCCACACGCGCCAGATGCGCACCAAGCGTGCCGCCAATGGCGCCGGCGCCCCAAATGACTAGTGGGTCGGCCATGGCCCCTCCAACGCAGCGCGTGTTTCCGCAACACCTGCTTGCCAAAGCCGCAGCATATCCTCATCCGGCTTGCGCCAATCGCCGCCGAAGGAACCATCGCCCAACATGTCGCGCACCTTGGCAGGTGGGCTTGCCTTCATCAGCGCCGTATCTACCCCGGGCTTGGCACCACTTGGCGATGGCGCATTGGCGAGCCGCGTCCAGGGGAAGTTTTCCATCCAATTGCCGTGGCTGCCGGAACGATCAATGGCCATGGCGGTTTCCCAAGTCCGTGGCTGATTGTACCAATTATGGAATTTGATCGAAAGCGCAGGATTTTCAGTCATCATCTGCAAGGCCAGCGCGCCCACAGGCGCATTGCCGCCATGGCCATTGACAATCAGGATGCGACGAAAGCCAGCACGCGCCACGCTTTCGATCAAGTCTCGCGCCACCGCCAAAAGCGTTTCCACCTTCAGCGAAATACTACCCGGAAAGGACGCGAAATAGGGCGCAAGACCAAAAGGCATGGCGGGATAGACTGGAATGCCGAGAGGCTCCGCTGCCTCCACAGCCACTTTTTCGGCCAGGATCGCATCCACACAAAGTGAAAGCTGCGCATGCTGTTCGGTGCTGCCAAAAGGCAATATGCAGCGATCATCATGGCGGAGGTAAGCCTCCACCTGCATCCAGTTCATATCCGCGATGCGCATGACCCGGGGCTTCGCGCTTAGCGGCTGACTGGGTTTATATCCCAGGCATAGGTTTCCTCATCACTGCGGCCAACGCGGAGTGTTACGCGATCACGCCGCATGGCCCAGGCGGAAGCCACCGCGGCCAAGGGAATGACAACGCGCTTTTCATTCCAAAGCGCGCCAACCTGTTGCAGCAGGGCTTCGCGCTTCTTGTCATCCAACTCAACATTTGCGGCCTGGACCAGGCGATCAATTTCTGGATCGGAAAAGCCAATCCAATTGAAGGCACCAAGGCGAAGCTGCGCGTTATTGCTATGCGCATTGGCGGCGTAATAGTAATTCGCCTCACCGGTTAGGGTGCCCCAACCGGCCATGATATTGGAAAGCTCACCCCGCGCGCGGGCCGGGAAGATCACCGCCGCCGGCTGGCCCGCCGCCTGCACCTCAAGGCCGATGCGTGCGAGCATTTGCGTCATGGCCGCGCCAACACCGGCATCGCCAGGCAGGCGATTATTGGTGAAATTCAGCACCATCCGAAAGCCATTGGGATAGCCCGCTTCAGTCAAAAGCTGCCGCGCGCGATTGATATTGGTGGTCGGGATGGTCAGCGCCGGATTGAAGCCAAAGATACCCGGCGTGACCATCTGGCTGACCGGCGACCCAAGCCCTTCCATGGCAATTTCCGCGAGCGCGCGTCGGTCAATGGCAAGGTCAATCGCCTCCCGCACACGCGCATCGCGATAAGGGTTCGCGGCCAGGCGCGACCCATCGCGGGCGGTGACCTGTGGCGTTGGCTCACGTTGATCAAGCGCCAGATTGAAGACATAGACTGTCTCGGCCTTCAGCACACTAATATTGCGGTCGCGTTCCAGGGTTGCCACATCGGCGGCCGGCACGCGTACAATCATATCAACCTGACCGGTGCGAAGCTGCGCCACGCGCGCGGCGGGGTTGGAGATTTCACGCCGCACCACGCGGCCCCAAGCGGGACGACTGCCCCAGTAATTATCGCTGCGTTCCACCGCGAATTGCTCACGCGGGGTCCAGGATGAAAACCGATAAGGCCCGGTGCCGATCGCCGCGCGACCGCTATTGAAGACCTCATTGGCGTTTTCCGGCGTCAGGCCGGCGGTAGCGCGGGCAGAGGTGATGAAAAGCCGGATGAAATCATTGGGTAGCGTCGGCGCCGGGCCATCGGTGATGATCTGGATGGTGTGCGGATCAATGATGCGGATTTCCTGCACACGGCGCACATAAATCCTTGTTGGGTTCGGCCCCGATAATTGCTGCATGCGCCTGATGGAGGCAGCAACATCTTCCGCGGTCATGTCTGACCCATCATGGAACTTCACCCCGCGGCGCAGGCGAAATTCCCAAGTGGTGGGATTCACAATGCGCCAGGATTCCGCAAGGCCTGGTTCGATCTGCAGATTATCGCCTGAATGCGTCAGCGTATCAAAAACATGCTTCAGCGCTTCCGAATGGGTGCCTGTTGCGGTGAAATGCGGGTCAATGCTCTCCGGCCCCGCAATCACGCCCATGGTGAGGGTCTGAGCAGAAGCCACACCGGCCATGCAGGCCATGCCAACTGTCGCCAAAGCAAAGCGACGGTAATTCCAACGCATGTCCATTCTCCATCAGAGCTCTGTGATAAGCATGCTAGGAATAGCTTGCGCTTGCTGTCAAATGCCCGATAATCGCAAGCAATGCTTGGGTATATCATTCAACGCGTCATTCAGTCTGGCTTCGTCATGTTGGCCATGTCGGCGCTTGTCTTTCTTGGCGTCTATGCCATCGGGAATCCGATTGACGTGCTGATTTCCCCGGATGCGACCCAGGATATCCGGGAAGCGACCATTCGCCATTACGGCCTGGATCAGCCACTTTGGCGGCAATATCTGGCCTTTCTGAGCCGGCTGTTGCAGGGCGATCTGGGGCGGAGCTTTGTGCTGAATATCCCGGTGCTGCACTTGGTACTGAGCCGTCTGCCGGCAACATTGGAATTGGCGCTAACGTCCGTGCTGATCGGTGCCTTCATCGGCATCCCGCTTGGCATTTATGCTGGCTATCGGCCGGAAAGCCCTGCCTCCAAGGCCATCATGGCCGTATCCGTTTTGGGATTTTCGGTACCGACCTTCTGGGTGGGACTGATCCTTATCCTGACATTCGCGGTCAATCTTGATTGGCTACCCGCTGGTGATCGCGGGCCAACGATAGAAATCTTTGGCGTTGGATGGTCATTCCTCACTTGGGATGGGCTGCGCTTTCTGTTACTTCCGGCGCTTAATCTCAGCCTGTTCAAGCTCGCCATGCTGATCCGCCTGTCGCGTGCTGGCACGCGTGAGATTATGCTTACAGATACGGTGAAATTCGCACGCGCCGCGGGGCTTACCGATTTCACTATTCTGCGGCGGCATGTGCTGCGCCTAATTTCCATTCCCTTGGTGACCGTCTTCGGCCTAGAATTCGGCTCCACGCTTGCTTTTGCCGTGGTGACTGAGACGATTTTTTCATGGCCAGGTGTTGGCAAGCTGATCATTGATTCGATCACATCGCTCGATCGGCCAGTTATGGTCGGTTATCTGATCTTGGTGGCGTTTCTGTTTGTCACCATCAACCTGGTGGTTGACCTGACCTATGCCGTGCTGGATCCGCGCCTCAGGCGGGGAAGGCGTGTGTGATGGCGCAGTTTTGGCGAGAATATCGGGAAAACTGGATAGCTACCTTGGCGCTTGCGGTGGTGCTGCTGATTGTGGCGGCTGCACTCGCCGCGCCGCTGATCACGCCCCAGGATCCTTATGATCTTGCCAATCTCAACCTGCGAGACGCGCGCCGCCCGCCGGGTTTTGTTGGTTCTGGCGGCTATGTTCATTGGCTCGGGACAGATGCGCAGGGGCGGGATTTGTTCTCGGCCATTCTTTATGGTCTGCGCATTTCCTTGCAGATGGGGGTTGCTGCCGGTGCGGTCGCCTTTGGCATAGGCACTAGCCTTGGCATTATGGCGGCCAATATCGGCGGCAAGATCGAACAGGGGATCATGCGGCTTGTTGATCTTCAATTGTCCTTCCCTGCCATTCTGCTCGCGCTTGTGCTGGTGGCGATGCTGGGTCAAGGCAGGGTGCCGCTGATCATCGCCTTGGTCACTGCGCAGTATGCCTATTTCGCACGCACGGCTTATGGCGCTGCAACAGCAGAACGGCAGAAGGATTATATCGAAGCCGCACGCGCCACGCCGCTACCTGGACGCAGTATTGTGCTCCGGCATTTGCTGCCAAATTGTATGCCGCCCTTGATTGTCGTTGGCACGGTGCAGATTGCAAACGCGATTTCGCTGGAAGCGACACTTTCCTTTCTGGGCCTTGGCCTGCCGCCGACCGAGCCTTCGCTCGGCATGCTGATCGCCAATGGCTTCCAGTATATGATGAGTGGACGGACCTGGATTTCGGTCTATCCCGGAATTGCGCTGATTCTACTGATTGTAGCTATCAATATCGTGGGCGATCAATTGCGCGACCAGTTCAATCCAAGGCTGCGCCGATGACCAAGGCGCTGCTTCAGGTGCGCGATCTGCGCACGCATTTCGAAACCCGCGCCGGCACGATCAAGGCGGTGGATGGCATATCCTTCACGCTTGGACGTGGCGAAATACTTGGCCTTGTGGGTGAATCTGGTTCCGGCAAATCGGTGACTGGCTTTTCCTTGATAGGGCTGCTTGACCCACCAGGACGGATCGCAGGTGGTTCCGTGATGTTTCAGGGGCAGGAATTAGTGGGGCGGTCGCAAGCTGAAATGCGCAAGCTGCGCGGTAAGCGGATCGCGATGATTTTTCAGGACCCAGCGGCTACCTTGAACCCAGTTCTGACCATCGGTCAGCAGATGGCGATGGCTGTGCAGGCGCATGGTGGCACGGGTCAGGGGGCGGCCTTAGCGCTGGCCGAACGAAGTCTCGCGCGGGTAGGCATTCCCGATGCTGCAATACGACTGAACGCCTATCCGCATGAATTTTCCGGCGGCATGCGCCAACGTGTGGCGATTGCCATCGCGCTGCTGCATGAACCAGAATTGATCATCGCAGATGA
>JBILPX010000345.1:0-3330 GCA_044373565.1 Roseomonas sp. | reverse complement strand
TGGCCCCGGATGGAGGCCGCGATTGCTGCGCGCCTTGGCCGCGAGCCCCACGAAATATGGCCCAGCCGATACTCGCCTGACGGGCGACCCATGGCTGGGCTGCATATCAGGCGCACCAAAAACCTAGCGCCTGCCACCCCAGCCCGCAACGTCAGAAAAGAGAGAACCAATGAACAACGCGCCTATGCTTGACCCCATTGAAATGATCCCGGTGGATCAAATTCATGTCGAGGACCGCCTGCGGTCTGTGAACCCGGACCATGCCGCGCTGATCGCGGAAAGCTTCCGCACCAATGGCCAGATGACGCCGATTGAGGTGCGCCGCGATGATGCCGGCAAGTTTGTCCTGGTCGCGGGCGCGCACCGCCTTGCCGCTGCCCGGCTGGCGGAGATGGACCAGATCGCGGCCAGCATTACCGACGCCGATGAAGACCAGGCGCGGCTTCGCGAGATTGACGAGAACCTTTGCCGCCGCGACCTGACCGAGCTTGACCGCGCCACCTTCCTGGCGGAGCGCAAGGCGGTCTGGATCAGGCTCAATCCCGAAACCGCTGTATCTGGAAGGAAGAAATTAAAGACAAATTTGTCTTTAATTCCCACCTTCGCCCAAGACGCCGCCGAAAGGCTGGGGCTTTCCCCCCGATCAGTGGACCGCGCCATTCGCCGGAACAGCGCCCTGTCCGATGATGTGAAGTTTATTCTGGCCCATTCCAAATGGGCCGATAATGGCAGCGTTCTGGATGGCCTGACCAAGCTGGACCATGCCAAGCAGCGCAAAGCCGCCGAGGCCCTGACCCGCGAAGAAGGCCCGGCGCGCAACCTTGCCTCGGCGATTGCGGAATTCTCCCCCCGGCCAAAGGGGTCCGCCGCGATAGAAACCAAGCAGGAATATGAACGGCTGATCAATTCCTGGCGGAAGGCCCGGCAGGCAGCCCGCAAGCACTTCATCGATTTCCTGGTCGCCGAAGGCGAGATTGGGGGTGAGCGGTGATGCAGGCGCGCCGCCTGCTGCGCGCCGCGCTGGGCGGCGCGGCCTTTGCCGGGTTTGTCCTTGGCTTCTTCTGGTTCGGGTCACTGGCCTTCGTGGCCGCTGGCGTTAAGCCCTGAGGCTCGGCCATGGTGCGCCACCCCGGACAGCCTAATTTGTTGGATTGGCAAGCGCCGGAAGCGGTGAAACGCTTCCCGGAAGAACAGGTGCGCGCGGCCAGCTTCGCCGCCCGCGTTTCCCGCGCGGTGGCGGTGGCGCTGGCGGATGCGGATGTGGACCGCGAAACCATCGCTGCCCGCATGTCCACCTTCCTAAGTGAACGCGTTTCGCCCGCGATGCTGGATGCCTATGCCAGCCAAGCGCGCGAAGACCACAAGATCAGCGTGCCGCGCCTGATGGGCCTGCTGCATGCGACCCGCGACCGCCGCCTGCTGGAACTTATCGCGGAGCCCATGGGCTGGGCGGTAATTGAACGCCGCCACCTGCCGCTGATTGAAGTGGCGGCCATCCGTGAACATGAAGATGAATTGCGCCGGCGCCGGGAATTCCTGATGCGCAGCGCGCGGGCAGGTGCGTGATGATGAACGCGGCGCAAACAGATCGCTGGTTCACCCTGGCCGAATTGGCAGCGCTTGGCCTGCCCGGCATTCCCGATACGCGGCGCGGGCTGGCCATGCAGGCGGAACGCGAAGAATGGAGCCATGAAGCCGCCGAAGGCCGCTTGTGGCGCCGCCGGCAGGGCCGTGGTGGCGGGATTGAATACTGGATCGGCGTGCTGCCCAGCTTCACGCAGGCGAAGCTGATGGCCCAGGCTGCGGCGCAGCACCCCGCGCCCGCGCGCGATACAGCGCTGCGCGAATTAAGCGATGAAGCCGCCTGGCAGGGATATGACCGCGCGGCGGATAAACACAAAAAAAGTGCGGCGAAGCGCGTGGCGGCGCTGGATGCGGTGGCGACGCTGGTTTCGCAGGGCCAATCCCGCAGCATCGCCATGATGGAAGTGGCTGCGACGCATGATGTTTCCCGCGCTGCGCTTTATGCCTGGGCGGCGCTGGTTGAAGGCACAGATCGCGCGCATTGGCTGGCGCGGCTGGTGCCGCAATATGTCGGCGCGAAAGGCCCGCGCGCCGAATGCGCGGATGACGCCTGGGAATGGTTGCGCGCCCGCTATTTGCTGGCCAACCGCCCGACATTCGAAGCCTGCTGGCGCGACTTGCAGCAGGTGGCGGCGCAAAAGGGCTGGCGCTTGCCATCATCTCAGACACTGCGGCGGCGGATCAATGCCCTGCCGGCCACGGTGGTTTCGTGGCACCGCGAAGGGCCGGATGCGACCAACCGCATGTTTCCCGCGCAGCGGCGCGACCGTTCCATGCTGCATGCGCTGCAATGGGTGAATGCTGACGGGCATCGCTTCGATGTTTTTGTGAAGTGGCCAGATGGCACCACGGCGCGCCCGATGGGCGTGTTTTTCCAGGACCTTTATTCGGGAAAACTGCTGACCTATCGCGTCGCGCAGGCGGAGACGGGCGACACGTTCCGCCTTGCCTTCAGTGATGTGGTGGACAAGTTTGGCATCCCCGGCGCGGTGACAATTGATAACACGCTGGCCGCCGCGAATAAGACCATGTCAGGCGGGTTGAAGCGGCGCTTTCGCTTCAAGGTGCGGGAAGAAGAACCGCTTGGCATCTTCGCCAGCCTTGGCGTTGCCGTGCATTGGGCGAAGCCATTTTCTGGCCAGTCAAAACCCATTGAACGCGCGTTTGGCGACCTGGCCCGCGATGTCGCGCGGCACCCGGCATTCGTCGGCGCCTGGACCGGCAATAAGCCCACCGACAAGCCCTTTGATTACGGCAAAAAAGCCGTGCCGCTGGCGGAATTCATGGGCGTGCTGGAAGCGGCGATTGCCGAACATAATGCCCGGCCTGGTCGCGCTGCCTTGAATTGCCGGGGGCGCAGCTTCGACGACACTTTTGCCGAAAGCTACGCCGAAGCGCCCATCACGCGGGCCACAGAAGCGCAGCGCCGCATCTTTTTGCTCGCCGCGGAAGAAGTGCGGGTGCGGCAAGACGCAACCATTCATCTGCTCGGGAATCGGTATCACGATGCTCGGCTGGTGGAGCTGCGCGGGCGGAATGTTGCGCTCCGGTTTGATCCCGACAAGCTGCATGCGCCGGTCCACGTTTATCTGGCGAATGGCGATTATTTTTGCACCGCGGAATGCTGGGCCGATCAGGGCTTTGGTGACACGGATGCAGCGCGCCGCACCGCCACCGCCGTACGCCTTCGCCGCCGTGGCTTGAAGCTGCTGGCGGACGCCGAATCGCGCATCAGTGCCGAACAGC
>JBILPX010000344.1:0-3351 GCA_044373565.1 Roseomonas sp. | reverse complement strand
ACGCTCAATCTGCTGCGCGCCTTCTCCACCGGGGGCTATGCGGATCTGCATCAGGTCCATCGCTGGAATCTGGGCTTTGTCGAAAGAAGCCCGCTTGCAGAACGCTATGCTGACCTGGCTACCCGCATTGATCAGACGCTGTCCTTCATGCAGGCCTGCGGCATGTCAGACCTGCCGCAAGTGCGGGAGACGGAATTCTACACCAGCCATGAAAGCCTGTTGCTGCCTTATGAACAGGCGATGACGCGCGTCGATTCCACCTCCGGCGATTGGTATGCCTGTTCGGCGCATTTCCTTTGGATTGGTGATCGCACGCGCCAGCCGGAAGGCGCGCATGTGGAATTCCTGCGTGGTGTCAGAAACCCCATCGGCATGAAGGTCGGCCCCAGCATGGACGCCGATGAATTGGTGCGCCTCACGGAAATCCTGAACCCGGCCAATGAAAAGGGGCGGCTCACGCTGATCTCCCGCATGGGTGCCGATAAGGTGGAAGCGAAACTGGCACCTTTGGTCCGTGCCGTGACGCGTGCCGGGCGCAATGTGGTTTGGATTTGCGATCCGATGCATGGCAATACCACCACCGTCGCCGGCTACAAGACCCGGCCCTTTGATGCCATCATTTCCGAAGTGCGCGGCTTTTTTGATGTGCATGAAGCGGAAGGCAGCTTCGCCGGCGGCGTGCATGTGGAAATGACCGGCAGTGACGTCACCGAATGCCTGGGCGGCGCCCATAAGCTTTCGGAGACCGATCTTTCGGCCAATTACGCGACCTCCTGCGACCCGCGGCTCAATGCCGAACAATCGCTGGAACTCGCCTTTCTGATCGCCGAGGAATTGAAGGCGCGGCGCGTGGCTGGCGTGACCGCACCGGCCCAGGCAGCGCAGTGAACGCGCCCAGCAGCCGGGAGGGAACAACCCTTCCGGCGGCATCCGATGTGACGGATGCGGTGATTACCGCCCGCGCCGATAGCTATTTCAACCGCACCAAGGCCGTCGTGCAGCGCTTTGGTGATACCAAAGTGACCTATGCGGTCTTCCTGCGCCGCCCGGTGATTTCGGCGCCTCGGCTGATGCTGGATTGGCTAAATGCGGTCGCGGCGTCTCGTGGCACTGCGTTCCAGATCGAAGTGATGCACGAAGAAGGCCAATGGGTCGGCGCTGGCGATCCCTTGCTTTATGTCAGCGGTTCCTTTGTGCAGCTGGTGGATCTGGAAACCATGCTGCTGCAAAAGCTCGGCGCGGCATGTGTGGCGGCGCATAACGCCTATCAAATGTGCGTTGAATTGCCGCAAACCGCTTTCCTGGCCATGGAGGCACGCCACTGCGCCGGGGCGGAAATGCAGGACATGATGGCCTATGCCGCTTCCGTCGGCAGCCGCGCCGCGCAGGCTGAAGGCGCCAAGGGTTTCATCGGCAATGCCAATGACGCCACCGCCCATTGGTTCGGCGCCCCCAAGGGCTATGGCACCATGCCGCATGCGCTGATCGGCTATGCCGGCAGCACCGTGCGCGCGGCCGAGATGTTCCACGAAACCTTCCCGGATGAAAACCTGACGGTATTGGTGGATTACTTCGGCCGGGAAGTGACCGATGGCCTGGCCGTTGCGCGCCGCTTCCCGGAATTGGCCGCGGCCGGACGGCTTGCCATGCGGCTAGATACCCATGGCGGGCGCTTCCTTGAAGGGCTGGACCCCGCGGAAAGCTACGCCGTTTTGGAACGCCACGCCCCGCAGGCGACCCGCCGCTACCGGAGTGAGACGGAATTGCGCCACTTGACCGGCACCGGCGTTTCCGCCGCCGCCATCTGGCGCATGCGCGAAGCCTTGGACGAGGCCGGCTTCCCACGGGTGAGGATTGTTGCATCCTCGGGCTTTGGCGTCAGCAAATGCCGGGTCATGGCGGAAGCGCGCGCGCCGATTGATGTGGTGGGCACGGGTAGCTTCATCCCCAATACCTGGTCCGAAACCTATGCCACAGCGGATATCGTTGCCTATGATGGTGTTCCGCGCGTGAAGCTTGGCCGCGAATTCCTGTTGAAAGCATTTTCAAGCCAAGTGGACACACTTGGCGGCTCGGAAAATGCTGTCAGCAACCGAGTTTAGAGCATGTCCGGTGAGCGAAGGCGAACCGGATTTGCTCTAAAAGTGGTGAGAGCCGCCGGCGCAATGGCCAGCAGGGCTGAGACTCCTCACTTTGGGTGATTTCACCCCGGGGCTTTCTGCTCTAGAAGGCGCGCATGGCTGAAACCCTGAAAATTGCCCTGGCGCAACTCAACCCCCATGAGGGTGCGCTGACCGCCAATGCGGCGCTGATCCGCAACGCCCGCGCAGAGGCAGCGCGCCTTGGCGCCGATCTTGTGGTGACGCCGGAATTCTCCATCGCCGGCTATCCGCCGGAAGATTTGGTGCGCAAGCCCGCCTTCATCGCCGCCTGCGAAGCCGCCATTGCGGAACTAGCTGCCGAGACCGCCGATGGCGGCCCTGGCCTGGTGGTGGGCGGCCCCTGGAAAGAAGGCGAGAAGGTTTTCAACGCGCTGTTCCTGCTGGAAGCCGGGCAAATCGCCGCGCGGCGCGCCAAGCATGAATTGCCCAATTACGGTGTGTTCGACGATAAGCGCGTGTTCGATGCCGGCCCCGCACCTGGCCCCATTCCCTTCCGCGGCTTTCGCCTTGGCCTGATGATTTGCGAAGATTGGTGGTTCCCCGCCGTTTCCGAAACGCTAAGCGAAACCGGCGCGGAAATCCTCATCACCATCAATGGTTCCCCGTTTGAGGCGGAAAAGCACCAGGCGCGGCTAGATCTGGCGGTATCACGCTGCGTTGAAAACGGGCTTGGCTTTGTGTTTGTGAACCAAGTGGGCGGTCAGGATGAACTGGTGTTTGAAGGCGCATCCTTTGTGATGAATGCGGATCGGTCGCTCGCGCATGTCATGCCCATGTTCACTGAGGGGCTGCGTATCACCGAATGGCGCCGCGATGGCGGCAAGCTGGTCTGCGCCGCCGGAGAAATCGCGCCTGCCTTGCCGCGGCTGGAACAGATTTACGGCGCCATGGTGCTGGGGCTTCGTGACTACGTGAGCAAGAACCGCTTCCCTGGCATTGTGTTGGGCCTATCTGGCGGCATTGATTCCGCGATTTCAGCCGCGGTGGCGGTGGATGCGCTGGGGGCGGATCGCGTGCGCGCGGTGATGATGCCATCGCCCTATACCAGCATCGAAAGCCTGGAAGATGCCGCCGAATGCGCTCAGCTTCTTGGCATCCGCTATGAGAATATCGGCATCGGCCCGGCGATGGAGGCTTTCGGCACCATGCTGGCACCGGCCTTCGGCAATCGCCCGCCCGATATCACGGA
>JBILPX010000001.1:0-34263 GCA_044373565.1 Roseomonas sp. | reverse complement strand
GCCGATGGGGGTTGATGTTTGCTACACGAACCATGCGGAGGCGGATCAGGATGATATGGATGCGCTGCTGACGTGCCTTGCCACCGCAGGGGTGACGTATGTGATGGGCGTGCCGGGGGCGGATGATGTCATGCTCGCTTATCAATCCACCTCCTTCCATGATGGGCTTTATGCGCGCGCCGCGCTCGGCAAACGCCCCGCGCCGGAATTTGAGGATTGGCTGAACCGCATGGGCATTGGCGGCACAACAGAGGCGATCCCTGCGCGCCTGTCACCCGCGCTGATCGGTCTTGAATGAACACGCCCAGCAAATGGCGCGATCTGCGCCGCTTCACGGATGCGCGCGTGGCGCTTGGCCGCGCTGGTAATGCGCTGCCCACAGCCGCGCATCTGGATTTTCAGGAGGCACATGCGCGGGCGCGCGATGCGGTCTGGTCCAAGCTGGATACGGCAAAGCTTGAAGAAGAGCTTTCGCCCCTTGGTCTGCCGCTTCAGCGCGTGACAAGCCAAGCAGAAGAACGCCGGCGCTTTTTACTCCGCCCTGATCTTGGCCGCCGCCTGCCGGAAGGCACTGTTCTGCCAAAGGCACCAGGCAGCATTGCGCTGGTGATCGCGGATGGGCTTTGCGCCAGCGGCGTGCAGCAACAAGCACCCGCATTGCTCAACGTATTGGTGCCGTCACTCAGCAAGGCGGGCTTTACGCCTGGCCCCATCATCATCGCCGAACAGGCGCGCGTCGCGCTTGGCGATGATGTGGCGGAAGCAATCGAAGCCGCAGCAATTGTAGTGCTGATCGGCGAAAGACCCGGGCTTTCCGCGACCGACAGCATGGGGCTTTACATCACCTGGGCGGCACGGCGCGGCAGCAATGACGCCATGCGCAACTGCATCAGCAATATCCGCCCAGGCGGGCTCAGCGCTGATTTCGCCGCAGCCAAGGCGCTGTGGCTATTGGCCGAAGCGCGCAAGCTTGGTGCCACCGGCGTGGCGCTCAAGGATGAAATGCCGAGCCATTATCGGCTGACGTAAGCCTGGAAGCTTCAGCTATTCCAGGGCCGCAGGCGCCATAGCGCGCGATGCGCCGCATCCGCTTCCCGCAGATACTCCACATATTCGGCACTATCCAGAAAGCGCAGCGGCTGGAAGGTCCGTGCGCTCGCCTCACGAAATTCCGGATGGCGCAGCACAGCACCAATCACCGCGGAAAGGCGCCGGACTACATCTTCCGCCAGGCCGCGCGGAGCGCCAATGCCGCGCAGTGAACCACCGCGAATATCGTAACCCGCGTCCTTGAAGGTCGGCACATCCCGCGCGAATTCTGACCGTGCAGAGGACATCAACCCTAAAACGCGCCAGGGCTGTTGCTGCGCGAAGGTCAGGCTTTCGCCCAGACTTGCGGTGGTTACTTGAATATCTCGGCGCATCAACGCAACCGCCGCAGGGGCTGAACCGGCATAGCTGACGCATTCAAAGCGAATGCCCGCCGCCTGTTCAAGCAACAGCGCGCTGATATGCCCCGCTGAACCGACGCCTTGCGTGCCAACAGTCACTTCCCCTGGCTTTGCCCTGGCTGCGGCAACCAGATCGGCAATACTGCGCATCGGGCTTTCAGGATGCACGGCGAAAGTCGTCGGGTCTTCCACCACGCCGGCAATGAAAGTGAAACTCGCCAAAGACCAACGTGGTGATCTTTCAATCGGAATCGTCACAATGCCCGGCGTATTGATGATGCCGATTGTGTAGCCATCAGGCCGCGCATCAGCGATGGCAGAAAGCCCGATTTCACCGCCTGCACCTGGACGGTTCTGTACCACCACAGGCTGGCCCAATTCGCGTTCCAGGAATTGAGCCATGGTGCGCGCTGAAATGTCTGTACCGCCACCAGCCGCGAAAGGTACGATCAATTGCAACGACCTTTCTGGCCAGGCTGCACGCGCCAAATGCGGCGCCGCAACCATGGCGCCAATACCAGCCAAAAGGCCGCGACGCTTCAGCTTCGACCCAATCACAGCGCTGCCCTTCAGCTTGTCGCGCGGAGCAACTTGCCCGGCAGGGCGCCCGTATCATGGCCCGCTTCGCGAATGGGCTTGCCGGCAACCAGCGTCATGTCATAGCCATCAACGCGCTGCACTAAACGCCGCCCACCCGCTGGCAGATCATAGATCATCTCAGGGTGATACAGACGCAGTGCATCGAAATTGATGATGTTGACATCAGCCATCGCACCGGGTGCCAGCCGTCCGCGATCCGTCAGGCCAAAGAAATCCGCTGTCTCACTGGTTTGGCGCTTCACCACGAATTCCAAGGGCAGGCCCTCGCCGCGCTTCCGATCCCGCGCCCAATGCGTCAGCATGAAGCTTGGCGTGGAGGCATCGCAAATCACGCCGCAATGCGCACCGCCATCGGAAAGGCCAAGCACGGTTGCCTTATCCATATTCATTTCACGCACGACGGAAAGATCACCCGTCACGTAATTCGTAACCGGGAAATAGAGCATCCGCTCGCCATCAGCGCCCACCAAAAAGTCATAGCAATAGGAAGCCGGATCCTGCCCGGCCTTGGCGGCGAGCGCGGCAATGCTGCGCTCCGGCGGCGGCTCATAATCCGGCGGATCGCCCAATTCGAACATATTGTCCCAACGCGTCGCGATCTGGCGCGACAATGGCGGCAGCACATCCAGCAACCGCTTCGATGCTTCTTCGGAAAGGATTTTGCGCCGCGTTTCCGGGTCACGCAGCCGCGCCAATTGCTCGGCCGGCGGCAGCCCCGCCAGCGCCGCAAAGCTTTCACGCAAGGCAAAGGGATTGAGCGAGGTTGTCAGCCCCAGAATCAACCCCACCGTGCGCCCGGCCACCTGCGCGGCGAGGCTGAGCCCCTCGGCGCGCGCATCATGCACGCCCTGCATTAGGCGCTTCCAACGCTGCGGATCATAGGCGCGATCCGTCAGCAGGAACCAAACCGGGCGCTTGGTGGATTTCGCCACTTCTCTCAGCCAGCGGAATTCCGCCGCCTCATCCTCAAAATCACTCAACATGCCGAAAGTGCCGCGCCCGGCCTTGCCCATGGCGCGACCGATGGCGAGCAATTCCTCTTCTTCCGCATAACGGCCCGGCACCAGATCACCGGCCAGGGTCTTGTGCTGATCCGTGCGCGATGTGGTGAAGCCGAAGGCGCCAGCTTCCAGCGCCTCCTGAGTCAGTCGCGCCATGGCTTCAATATCATCGCCTGTCGCGTTTTCGCGATTCAATCCGCGATCACCCATCACGTAAACGCGCAAGGGATGATGCGCGAGCTGCGCTCCGATATTCAGCGTGCGCGGCATGGCTTCCAAAGCGTCAAGATATTCGGGGAAGCTTTCCCAATTCCACTTCAGCCCTTCGGTCAGCGTAATGCCGGGGATGTCTTCCACACCTTCCATCAGATCAATCAGCGCCTGATGGTGGCTTTTCTGCACCGGCGCAAAGCCAACGCCACAATTACCAAACAGCAGCGTCGTCACGCCATGCCAGGATGAAGGTGCGAGCTTCGGGTCCCAAGTGGCCTGGCCATCATAATGTGTATGCACATCCACCCAGCCAGGCGTGACCAGCCGGCCTTCGGCTGAAACATCGCGCCGCGCCGGCCCAGCCTTCCCGCCAACTTGTGTGATACGGTCGCCATCAATCGCGACATCACCGGTGTAACGCGGCGTGCCGAGCCCATCCACAATGGTGCCGCCGCGAATCACGATATCATGCATGGTGCTTCTCCATCCGGCTTGGTGCTGGCCAGGAATGCCCTGGGGACGCCGTTCTCCGCGCTTAGGCTAACCAAAGCCCCCCGCCCCGGCAAGCATGCGCTGGCTTGCCCGCTCCCCTGGCGCTGTCTAGCCTGCCGCATCCGCCGGGGCGCGCCGCTTTCGGCAGCAATGAAGACGAGGAAACCCACATGAGCACGCCCAAGAAACAGCGCTTCCCCGAATTGACGCCCGAGAGCATGAGCGCGGAGCAGCGTGCCGCGGCTGAGGGCATCATCAAAGGCCCACGCGGCGGCTTGCGCGGCCCCTTCAATGCCTGGCTCCGCAGCCCGGTATTTGCCGACAGGATGCAGAAGGTCGGCGAATATCTGCGCTTCAACAGCTCCATCCCCGCCGATTTGAATGAATTCGCCATTCTGGTCACAGCGCGGGTCTGGACCAGCCAATATGAATGGTATGCGCATCACGCCATGGCGATGAAGGCCGGCTTGCCGCCCGCGGTTGCGGCTGACCTTGCCGAAGGTCGCCGCCCTGCCGGCATGACGGAAGATCAGCGCCTGGTCTATGAATTTTGCACTGAACTGCACCGTGATCATGGCGTATCCGACGCCACTTTCGCCGCCACCGCGGCGCGCTTCGGCGAACAGGGTGTGGTCGATTTGATTGCGGTAAGTGGATATTACGTGACAGTATCGATGACGCTGAATGTGGGAGAAGTGCAAATCCCGCCAGAGGCAACGCCGCTGCCGCCATTGCCGAAAGCCTGAAGAACGCAAGGGCCGGCAAAACGCCGGCCCAGGCGGATTGGCTTAGCTACGGATCATGGGACAACCACCTTCCGCGAGGGGGCGAAACGCCTCCTCCGCCGGAGTGGTTTCCAGCAGTTTGTAGTAATCAAAGGGACCCTTGCTTTCTTCCGGGCGCTTCACTTCGAAAAGATAGGCCGGGTGGATTTTGCGGCCATCGGCGCGGATAGAGCCGGGGCCAAAGGCATCATCATCTGTCGGCATAGCCTTCATGCGCGCCACAACATCCGCACCACTTGCCTTCGCGGATTGAATGCCAACACTCGCGGCAGCCTTCAAATAATGCAGGGTTCCGGAATAATCGCCAGCATGGCTCATGCCCATGGCGGCGGGGCCTGATATTGCATGCACCCGACGCACCAACGAACGCGTGCGATCATTCAAATCCCAATAGAAGCTTTCAGTGCAGATGGTACCGCCGGCCGCTTCCAAACCAAGCGCATGCACATCCGGCAGCACCATCAGCATTGACGCCAATTTGATACCGCGACGCATAATGCCGAATTCGGCTGCCTGCTTCACGCAATTGATGGTATCTGTGCCAGCATTCGCCAACCCAATCACCTTCGCACGCGAAGCCTGCGCCTGCAGCAGATAGGATGAGAAATCCGTCGTGCCCGGAAAGGGCGTGCGCACCTGCCCAACCACGCGCCCACCAGCACTGCGCACAAAATTCGCGGTATCGCGTTCCAAAGCATGACCGAAGGCATAATCAGCCGTGATAAAGAACCAGGTGTCACCGCCAGCGCGCACTGCCGCGCCGCCGGTGGATTTGCTCACCATGTAGGTATCATAGGACCAATGCAGGCTATTGGGCGTACAGGCACGACCTGTCATATCTGATGACGCGGTGGATGTCGCGATCGTGACCTTGTTCTTTTCCCGCGTGAGTTCCGCAACCGCCAACGCCACGGATGACGCTGCCAGATTGAGGATCATGTCCACACCGTCGCGATCATACCATTGCCGCGCGATATTCAGCGCAACATCGGGGCGGTTTTGGTGGTCGGCGGAAATCATTTCCACCTGAAAGCCGCGCGCGCCAAATTCCTGAATGGCGAGGCGCGTCGCCGCCAGTGAAACAGGGCCATTGATATCACGGTATGGCCCGGACATATCCGAAAGCAGGCCGATCTTGATGGTATTGGCCGCCTGGGCGCGCGCGCTGCGCCAAGGCAAACCGCCCAAAGTCGCCGCACCGCTTGCTGCGAAAATGGAGCGTCTTTCAATTGTCATGGCATTTCCTCCTGTCATGTTTTTCCGACTAGGGAAAAGCATAACCCGGACAGGCCAGAAGGGAAGCCTTGCCGGGGAAAAGGTGTGGGGCGGCGCACTACCGCCCCACGCGTTTCGTATCAGCTACGGACGAAAGCGCAGCCACCATCCGCGATCGGGCGGAAGGCATCATCGGCTGCCGTTGTCTGTAGCAGCTTGTAGTAATCAAACGGCCCGCGGCTTTCCTCGGGCTTTTTCACCTCGAACAAATAGGCGGGGTGCATCTTCCGCCCATCGGCACGAATCGTGCCTTGACCGAAGGCGTCATCATCCGTCGGCAGCGCCTTCATGCGCTGCACCGTGGCAAGGCCACTCGCCTTCGCAGCCTGCACGCCAAGATCAGCAACAGCCTTCAGATAATGTAGCGTTCCGGAATAATCGCCGGCATGGCTCATGCCAACGGCAACCTGGCCGGCCACCGCCTGCGCGCGGCGGAAGAAGGCGCGCGTGCGGTCATTCAAATCCCAATAGAAGGTTTCGGTGCAAACAAGCCCTTGGGCAGTTTGCAGACCAAGCGCGTGCACATCCGGCAGGAACATGAGCATGGAAGCAAGCTTGGTGCCGCGCCGCGTAATGCCGAATTCCGCCGCCTGCTTGATGCAGTTGATGGTATCCGTCCCCGCATTGGCAAAGCCGATCACCTTCGCGCGCGAAGCCTGCGCCTGCAGCAGATAGGATGAGAAATCGGTCGTGCCCGGGAAGGGTGTACGCACGGAACCAACCACGCGCCCCCCTGCGGCCTGTACGAAAGCCGTAGTATCGCGTTCCAGAGAATGCCCAAAGGCGTAATCGGCGGTAACAAAAAACCAGGTATCCCCGCCCGCGCGCACTGTCGCACCGCCGGTGGATTTGGCGAGCATGTAAGTGTCATAGGCCCAATGCACCGTATTCGGCGTGCAAGCACGGCCAGTCATATCCGATGTCGCGGTAGAGGTCGGGATGGCGACCTTATTCTTCTCACGCGTGAGTTCCGCAACCGCCAGCGCCACGGAAGAAGCAGCCAGGCTCAGCGTCATGTCCACGCCGTCACGATCATACCATTGGCGCGCAATATTCAAGGCGACATCGGGGCGGTTCTGGTGGTCCGCCACAACGGTTTCCACATTGAAGCCGCGCTGGCCGAATTCTTGCACCGCAAGCCGCGCGCAAGCGACGGTGGTCGGGCCATTGATGTCGCGGAAAGTGCCGGACATATCGGTCAAGATGCCGATCTTGATGGTATTGGCGGCTTGCGCTTTCGCGCTGCGCCATGGCAGGCCACCAAGGGCTGCTGCACCGCCCGCAGCGGTCAGGACTGAACGTCTTTCAATAGTCATGGTGTTTCCCTTCTTTTCCCTGTTGGCTTTTCGAACCCTGAGGCGTGCGCTTCATACCCCAGGCGCAGGCTAAAATCCATGCCTATTCCGCGGCCATACGGCTGGCGGGCGGGCGGAAAGCCGGGATCACATGCTGGGCGAAAAGCGTCAGGCTGCGCAGGATTTTCTCATGCCCGTAATAGGGCGGGTAATGCAGCAGCAGGCTGGTCATGCCGGTACGCGCTTGCAGGGCACGAAGCTTCGCAATCACTGTCGCTGGGCTGCCATGTAGCAGCGTGGTTTCGGCCAGCACCCCGTAATCCAGCGCCTGGCCTTTCTCAGATACTGAACCAAGGTATCCGCTGGTGCCAGAGCTGTTGAAATTGCCGATATGGTGCAGGATGTGTTCTTCCGTATCAGCCCGCGCCTGTTCATCGGTATCCGCCACATAGACCATACGTGCGATATCAATATGACCGACTGCCGGATTATCGCGCTGCGGCGATGGCGCGATGGTGAGCGCTTCGCGATAAATCTTGGCTTGCGCGGAAAGAGTTTCAATCCCAGGTAGAGTGCTCAGCATCAGCCCGAAGCCATTGCGCCCGGCATAGGCGATGGAACGATCCGTCCCGCCCGCCATATAAAGCGGCGGATGCGGAAGCTGGACCGGCACCGGCAGCATTTCATATTGCCCTTCCACCTTGCCCTTGAAGAATTTGCCGTCATGCGTCCAACGCCGGCGGTGGAAGCCATCAAAAATCAGCTTGACGCTTTCTTCTACAATATCGCGCCGCGCTTCAAAATCCTTGCCCAGACCTTCAAACTCATAAGGCCGGTAACCACTGCCCAGGCCCAGCATCACACGGCCATTGGAAAGCACGTCCACGAAAGCCGTATTTTCCACCACGCGGATCGGGTCATAAAGCGGTAGCGTGATCACGCCGGCGGCAAGCTTTATGCGGCTGGTGCGCGCCGCGAGGTAGGACATATACACAAAGCAATCGGGCATGATGCCGTAAGTGGTGCTGAAGTGATGTTCAGCGATCCAGGCCGTATCATACCCCAGCGCTTCGGCGCGCAGGATTTCCTCAGTGGTGCGCGCAGTGACGCCCTGATGCGGATAGGGTTCTTCCACCGGGTTTGGGTGGCTCGTCATCAGAATGCCGAATTCCATTTTTGCTTCCTCCTGCAGCGATGCTTTTGGCGGCGTTACTTGCCTGCTTCCTTGGGCGTGGCGCGCACTTCAATGCCTGCCAGTTTTTCCATATGCTGAATGGTGGAAACGAAATCCTCTGGCCCGGAACCCATGGCCAAAGCCATGGAAAGATATTGCCGCGCGGCCGGCCCCATGAACATGGGTACGCCAAAGCGTTCGGCTTCTTCCAGGCACAGCTTTACATCCTTATGCATCAGCCCCGCGGCGAAGCGCACTGGGAAACCCTGCGCGCGTTCCGTAATGGCCTGCGGCACGCGCTTTTCCGACATGAAGGAACGCCCGCTAGAGGCATTCAGAACATCAAACATCAGCTTGGTATCCAGGCCCGCTTTGGCGCCCAGCACCATGCCTTCCAAACACGCTAATGTATTGCTGGCAAGAATGACATTGTTCACCAGCTTCATGGTCTGCCCAAGGCCCGCTTCCGCGCCCAGATAAAAGATATTCTGACCAATCGCCTTCAGCACCGGCTCCACCGCCTTTTGTGATGCGGCATCACCAGATGTCATGATGGCGAGCGTGCCGGCCTCGGCCCCTGAAACGCCGCCGCTGACTGGCCCATCAATCAAATGAATGCCCTTGGCGGCCAGGCCTTCCGCCACGCGCCGCGCAACCGTTGGGCCTGTAGTGGAAAGATCCACCACAATCTTCGCCATGCTGCCTTGCACCAGCCCATCCGCGCCCAAGGCCACAGCTTCCACCGCAGCCGGTGTCGGCAGGCTGAGCAGCACGGTGTCGCATTTGTCGGCCACATCACGCGCGCTGGACGCGGCCGTGGCGCCCATGGCGGTGAGCGACGCGACCGCCTTCGCATCAAGATCATGCACCATCAGCGCATGGCCGGCCTTCACCAGGCGCCGCGCCATGACGCCACCAATATTCCCAAGGCCGATGAAACCAAGCTTCATGACGTTCCCCATCAGAGTTGAGCCAGGTCTTGTCAGCCCGCTCTGTTATTCATGGAAAAAGGCTCCGCCCGGAAGCGCCCTCAGTCAAGGGGCGGCTTCAGCGCGTGGTGGGCAGTTTCGTGAAATCGCCGAAGCGCATGCTGGGGTGGCTGCGGGCATATTGCGGTGGGAAGGCCGCCTGTTCGCGCAGCGCTTCCGCCGCATGCCATGCCCAGCGCGGATTATAGCTCATGCCGCGGCCAATCGCGATCAAATCCGCGGCGCCATCACGCAAAGCCTGATCCGCTTGCGCCGGTTCATTGATAAGCCCAACCGCAATGGTCGGAATTCCGGCATCTTCGCGAATGCGCCGCGCCATTGGCACTTGATAGCCGGGGCCAAGATCAATCTGCTGATCCGGGCTGCTGCCGCCGGAAGACGCGCAGATGAAATCACAGCCAAGCTTCTTCAATTCCTGCGCGAATGTCACACTATCCTGCAGCGTCCAGCCACCTTCGATCCAATCAGTTGCGGAAACGCGTACGCCGAGCGGCTTTTCCTCAGGCCAGACGGCGCGCATGGCGGCGAAGACCTCCAGCGGGAAGCGCATACGCCCTGTAATATCGCCGCCATATTCGTCGTTTCGATTATTCGACAGCGGCGACAGGAAAGAATGCAGCAAATAGCCATGCGCCGAATGCAGCTCAATCAAATCAACGCCGAGCGCATCCGCCCGCCTTGTCGCTTGCACAAAAAATTCTTTGATCTCAGCCAGCCCCGCATGGTCCAGCATGCGCGGCGCCGGCCGGCCGGGGAAGGCGATATCGCCCGGGCTGATCGGGTGGAAGCCGCCCTCCTCCGGCCCGATATATTTGCCACCCATCCAGGGCTGCGCGGTGGAGCCCTTCCGCCCCGAATGGGCCAATTGCATCGCGATTTTCGCCTGGCCGTGCTGGCGGCAAAACGCCATCACCCGTGCGATGGAGTCTTGCTGCGCGTCATTCCATAGCCCCAGATCAAACCGCCCAACCCGCCCACGCGGCTCCACCGCCGTTGCCTCAAAAAACATCAGGCCGGCGCCGGAGACCGAAAAATTCCCGTAATGCATCAGGTGCCAATCCGTCGCCTCATTACCCGTGGTGCCGGAATACTGCGCCATGGGGGAGACGATGATGCGGTTGGGCAGCGTCAGCCCGCGCAGGGTGAAGGGCGAAAAAAGTCGGCTTGGCATTGGCGGTTTCCTCTTTTGGGGGAATACTCGCCCCCGTCCGGTTCAGCGCGCAAGCCCTGGGCCTGGGTTCATGGAGTTTCTGTTAGGTGGCGCGGTCCCCTTGCCGCGCTGGAAAGGGTGGATGCGATGAATGAAATGCGGCGGACCATGCCGGCAAACTCCGGCACGGCCTTGACCGAGCCCGATGTCATCATCATCGGCGCCGGCATTTCCGGCCTCTATCAGCTCTATCGCCTGCGGGAGCTTGGCTATGGCGTCCAAGTGTTCGAGACCGGCAGCGATCTAGGCGGCACCTGGTATTGGAACCGCTACCCAGGCGCGCGGTTTGATTCGGAAAGCTACACCTACGGCTATTCCTTTTCCGATGAACTGCTGCAGGAATGGAGCTGGAGCGAGCATTTCGCCCCGCAGCCCGAAACACTGCGCTATTTGCAGCACGTAGCAGACAGATTCGATCTGCGCCGCCATATTCAATTCAATAGCCGCGTCGTGAGCGCGCATTTCAATGAAGCCGCGCAGCGCTGGACTGTGACGCTGGATACGGGCGCAGAGCATAACTGCCGCTTCCTGATCACCGCCCTTGGCCCGCTTTCCGCTGATACGCTGCCGCGCATCCCGGGCGTTGAAAGTTTTTCTGGCCAATCCTTCCATACCTATCGCTGGCCGCATGAGCCTGTCAGCTTCGCGGGCAAGCGCGTGGCCGTGATTGGTACGGGGGCGACCGGCGTTCAGGTGATCCAGACCATTGCTTCTGAGGTTGGCTCACTGACCGTCTTTCAGCGCACACCCAATTGGTGCGCGCCTTTGCATAACCGCCCAATCACGGAAGAAGAACAGCGCCAGATCAAGGGCAATTACCCAGCGCTTTTCGCACTGCTGCGCACCACGCCTGGCTGCTATATCCACAATGCCGATCCGCGCAGCGTGTTTGAAGTCACGCCAGAAGAACGCGAAGCCTTTTGGGAGCAGCGCTACGCCGAACCAGGCTTTGGCATTTGGCAGGCGAATTACCGTGATATTCTGACCGACCCCAAGGCCAATGCGCTGATCAGCGATTTCATCGCGCGCAAAATCCGCCAGCGGGTGAAGGACCCGGCGGTTGCCGATAAATTGATCCCGAAAAATCACGGTTTTGGTACGCGCCGCGTCCCGCTCGAAACCCGCTACTTTGAAGCCTATAATCGCGACAATGTCCGGCTGGTGGATATCAACGAAACGCCGATCGAGTGCATTACGCCAAAGGGCATCAAGACCAGCGATGCCGAATATGAATTCGACATGATCATCTACGCCACGGGCTTTGACGCCATTACCGGCGCTTTTGATCGGATTGATTTCAGGGGCATTGGTGGCCAACTTCTCAAGGATAAATGGTCGGATGGGCCGAAAACCTATCTTGGCCTGCAATCGGCAGGGTTCCCCAATATGCTGACCATTGTTGGGCCGCATAATGCCTCAACGCGCTGCAATATCCCGCGCTGCATTGAACAGAATGTGGAATGGGTGACGGATTTGATGCGCCATGTGCGCGACAAGGGCATCAGCCGCTTTGAAGCGACCGAAGCCGCGGAAGCCGAATGGTCACACCATATCGAAACCCTGGCCGAAGGTATGCTTTATGCCCAGATCGATTCCTGGGCGACGGGCATCAACCGTAATGTCGAAGGGCGCGATCAGCGACGCATTCTGCAATATCAAGGCGGCGCGCCGGCCTATCGCGAAAAATGTGATGCGGTTGCCGCGCAGGGCTATGCCGGCATGAAGCTGAGCTGAACCATGCGCCAGAACCCCGTTCGCATCGCGCTACGCAACCGTCAGATGGCGTATGGCATCATGGCAACGGAGTTTCTGACACCCGGGCTTTGTCAAATTCTGGCGAATGCCGGTGCTGAATACGTCATTTTCGATATGGAACATGGCGGCATGGGGATTGATGCGATCAAGGCCCAATGCACTTTTGCGCGCAATGTTGGCGTAGTGCCCTTGGTGCGCGTGACCGGTCATCACTATCATCTGATCGCGCCCATTCTTGATGCCGGCGCCATGGGCATCATGGAACCCATGGTGGAAACCCGCGCCCAGGCGGAAGAATTGGCCGCCTGGTGCCGCTATCGCCCTGAAGGCCGACGCGGCGTTGGCTTCGGCTATGCGCATGATGACTATAAGGGCCAGGATGTGATCGCCGGCATGAAGGCCGAAAACGACCGCGTTATGGTCATTCCCCTGATCGAAACCGCCAAGGGGATTGAAAATGTTGAAGCGATCATGGCCGTGCCCGGCGTGGATCTGGGCTGGTTCGGTCATTATGATTTGAGCGATTCACTCGGCATTACTGCGCAATTCGATCACCCGGTTTTCCAAGCCGCGCTCTCACGCTTCCTGAAAGCCTGCGACGCTGCGGGCAAGCCTGCCGGCGTATTGGGCGCAGGGATGGAAATGGTGCGTGGTTGGCGCGCCAAGGGGTTTAGCTGCCTGTGCTACGGGTCTGATGCCAGCGTTCTCCAATCCGCCCTCAAGGGTGCCTTGGATACGCTGAAGGGCGAAGCGGGTTGAAAATAAATCATCGAACAATCGGAAGACGATAATGGAATTCAAAATCGGCACTGAACAGCGGGAAATGATCGCCGCTGTCAGGGAGTTGGCGCAAAAAGAATTCAAGCAGGATGCGCCGAAATGGATGGATGGCACCTTTCCCTGGCCGAATATCAAGAAGCTCGCCGCGCTTGGCGTACTTGGCATGTCCGTGCCGGAAGAATATGGCGGTCTTGGTCTTTCCATTCTTGATTCCGCTTTGATCCTCGAAGAAATCGCCAAGGTGGATTACGTGACCGCCATGGCGGTACTGGGTGAAGCCGGCGTGCAAACCCGCGTCATTTCCCATTACGCACCGAAGGCCATCAAGGAACGCATCCTGCCCCGCGTGATTTCCGGCGATTGCATCCTGGCCATTTGCATGACGGAACCGCATGCGGGCACGGATGTTGCCAATTACCGCACCAATACCAAGCGCCATGGCAATCATCTGGTGCTGAACGGCACGAAAACCTTGATTTCTCGCGCCGAGGAAGCCGGCATGTTCGTGGTCTTCACCCGCGTGGATGGCAAGGCGGGGCGCGAAGGGATCGGCTGCGTTCTGGTGGAAAAGGGCACGCCGGGCCTTTCTGTCACTGGCACCTACCACACCATGGGGGGTGAAAATCTGCACGAAGTTCAATTCAATGATTGCGAATTGCCGCCCGAAAACCTGGTGATCGAAACGGATGGCTTCAAGAAATTGCTGACCGCCTTCAATACGCAGCGCTGCCTCAACCCCAGCATTTCCCTAGGGCTGGCGGAAGGCGCCTTTGATGAGGCGGTGCGCTACGTGAATGACCGCAAGCTATTCGATAAATCCATCGCGGATTTCCAAGGCATTCGCTGGAAATTCGCTGATATGTTCAAGGATATCGAAGCGGGACGTGGTTTGCTCTACCGCGCCTGCCTCACCGCCAATCCCTTCCCGGATCCCTTCATGGCGGCAACCGCTAAGGTGTTCTGCAATGAAATGTCGCAGCGTGTGACCAGTGAGGCGGTGCAAGTGCATGGCGGCTATGGCTTCACCGATGAATTTCCGGTCTCCCGGCTTTATCGTGGCGCGCGGTATGGCTCGCTTGGTGGTGGGTCTTCGGAATCGCTGCGTGATCTGATCGGCAAGCACATTCTGGCGGATGCCGGCGGTGTGGATGGCATTATGGGCCTTGATACCTATTGAGAAACCTTGCAGGGCGCAGCCCGGCTGTGGTTAAGCTTTGAAAAAATTAACAACGGGAGGAATGTCATGACCATGAAGCTCAGCCGTCGCGCCATGATGGGCGCTGCAGCACTCACACCTTTTGCTGCCCACGCGCAATCCGATTGGCCTAATCGCCCGGTGCGCATTGTGGTGCCCTTCCCGCCCGGCCAGGCCGCCGACATTTTCACCCGCATCATCGCAGATGAACTTTCCAAGCGCTGGCCGCAGCGCGTGGTGGTAGAAAATCGTGCGGGGGGAGCGTCTGTTCCTGGCGTTGAATCCGTCGCGCGCGCGCCCGCCGATGGCTATACTTTGCTCACCGGCACATCCGGCCCGCTTGGCGTGAACCCTTCCGTCATTCAGCGCCTGCCGTATGATGTTGAGAAGGATTTCGCGTTCATCAGCAATATCGTGATGGTGCCGTTATTGGTGATTGCGCATCCCTCCGTTCCCGAACGCACCATTCAGGAATTGGCCGCCAGTGCCAAGGCGCGCCCTGGGCAATTGGATATGGCTTCTGCGGGACCCGCCACCAGCCAGCATATGGCCGCCGAATTGCTGATGCTGCGCGCCGGCATTCGCTTCAATATAGTGCATTATCGCGGCAGCGGCCCGGCCATTGCCGATGTTATCGCCGGCAATGTGAAGCTAATGACGGATTCAGTCGCCTCCGCCCTGCCGCATATCCAATCCGGCCGCGTGCGCCCGATTGCGCTGTGCAGCGCGCGGCGCGTGCCGCAATTGCCTGATGTGCCAACCATCGCGGAAAGCCTGGTGCCTGGCTATGAGGCCGCTGGCTGGTCTGGGCTGGTCGCACCCACGGGCACGCCGCCCGAAATCATCAATCGCATCAATGCCGATGTTGTTGCCGTGCTGCGCGATCCCACGGTCACTAAAAGGATCGAGGATATGGGCGCGGTGGCAGACCCGCTGACGCCAGATCAATTCGGCCAATTCGTCCGCGCTGAAGTGGCGAAATGGCGAGAAGTGGCACGCGCGGGGAATGTGAAGCTGGAAGGCTAAACCCGCGTCAGTTCAGCGCTATACCGGCGGAAACGCCATGCAGGCAGGCCATCAATAGCGAAAGCGGCAAGCGCAGGCGCCACCACCAGGCTGGCGCCATGCTTGCCGCCTGCGCTGCGCGATCCGCAAGCGGCAATAGCGCGAAAATCACTGCCAGCAGCAAAAGCCCTGCCTGGGGCGGCAGCAGCAGCGCCACCCAGGCCGCCAACATGGGCAGGACGGAAGCCACCAGCCAGCGCGTCAGCGCCGCGCCCTCTGCCCTATTCGCCGCCAGGCCCCACCAGGCGCCGCCGATGAAGCTTGCAATCAGCGCGCCATAGGCGGGGCCAGCCTGCAACGCGAAGGTCGCAGCGTCTCCGCCTGCCGCCAGCAGCGGCGGCATGGCAAGGCTTGGCAGCAGGCCGGCGGCGCCCAGCAGCAAGGCGGGGCGGGGGATGGAGGCATTGGACATGCCCCTGCCCTCTCACAATTTTGCTGGTCAGGACAAGCCCCACCCTGGCGAAGCGCTGCCAATGGCGCCATCTTAGCCCCATGAATGTGATCGCCCCCGGCCCCGTGCTGTTCATGCCGGAAAAGCGCCCCGCGCCGCCAACGACGCGGCGGCTCGCCGTGACCGCGCCTTATGAACCGAATGGAGACCAGCCACGTGCCATCGCTCATCTGATCAGTGGCTTGGAGGCTGCGGAGCGTGACCAGGTGCTGCTGGGGGTAACCGGTTCCGGCAAGACCTTCACCATGGCCAAGGTGATTGAGGCTGTGCAGCGGCCCACCCTGATCCTGGCGCCAAACAAGACATTGGCCGCGCAGCTCTACGGCGAGATGAAAAGCTTCTTCCCAGAAAACGCGGTGGAATATTTCGTATCCTATTATGACTACTACCAGCCAGAAGCCTATGTGCCGCGCACCGACACTTACATCGAAAAAGACGCGCAGATCAACGAACAGATAGACCGCATGCGCCATTCCGCCACACAGTCGCTCCTGGAACGGAATGACGTGGTGATCGTCGCCTCTGTTTCCTGCATCTATGGCATTGGTTCGGTCGAAACTTATTCCCGCATGGTCGTGAAGCTCGAAGCCGGCGGGAAGATTGACCGGGATGTGCTGGTGAAGGGTCTGGTGGAACAGCAATATCGTCGCAACGATAATTTCTTCGCCCGCGGCACTTTCCGCATTCGGGGCGAAAACGTCGACTTATGGCCGAGCCATTTGGAAGACCGCGCCTGGCGCGTCTCACTTTTCGGCGATGAGATTGAAGCAATCCGCGAATTCGATCCGCTGACGGGCGAAATCACCGCAGAGATGGAACGCGTTTCGATCTACGCCAATAGCCATTATGTCACCCCGCGCCCGACCCTGACGCAAGCCATCACGCGCATCAAGGATGAATTGAAGGAACATCTGGCGAAGCTGCATGCGGAAGGCAAATTACTGGAAGCGCAAAGGCTAGAACAGCGCACCATTTTCGACATTGAAATGATGGAAACCACCGGTTCCTGCAAAGGTATTGAAAATTACAGCCGCTACCTCACGGGGCGCAACCCGGGCGAACCGCCGCCCACGCTGTTCGAATATTTGCCCGACAACGCTTTGCTGATCGTGGATGAAAGCCATGTCACGGTGCCGCAGATTGGGGGCATGTATCGCGGAGACTATGCGCGCAAAACCGTGCTTTCCGAATACGGCTTCCGCCTGCCAAGCTGCACAGATAATCGCCCACTGAAATTCGAAGAATGGGATACCTATCGCCCACCTTCCATCTTCGTCAGCGCAACGCCTGGCCCGTGGGAGATGGAACGCACCGGCGGCGCCTTTGCCGAACAGGTAATCCGCCCGACCGGCCTGGTGGACCCCGTCACGGAGATCCGGCCCGTGGAAAGGCAGGTGGATGATCTGCTGGCCGAATGCCGCGAAGTCGCCAAACATGGCGGGCGCGTGCTGGTGACTACACTCACCAAGCGCATGGCCGAAGACCTCACCGAATACATGACGGAAGCCGGCATTCGCGTGCGCTATCTGCATTCGGATATTGATACGCTGGAACGCATCGAAATCATCCGCGATTTACGCAAGGGCGTGTTTGATGTGCTGATTGGCATCAATCTGCTGCGCGAAGGCTTGGATATTCCCGAATGCGCGCTGGTCGCGATTCTGGATGCGGATAAAGAAGGGTTCCTGCGCAGCACCACGTCGCTCATTCAAACCATCGGGCGCGCCGCGCGCAATGTGGATGGCCGCGTCGTGCTCTATGCCGATGTCATGACCAATAGCCTGCGCCGCGCCCTGGAAGAAACAGCGCGCCGCCGGTCAAGACAGCAAGCCTGGAATACGGAACACGGCATCACGCCGCAGACCATACGCCGCGATATCTCATCCGCCCTGCAATCCGTCTATGAACAGGATTACGTGACGGTTGACGCTTTGGAAGGCGAAGAAACCGCACAATTCATCGGCAAGGATCTGAAAGCCACCATCGCGGAATTGGAACGCAAGATGCGCGCGGCGGCGGCTGATCTGGAATTCGAAACCGCGGCCAGGCTGCGTGATGAGATCAAGCGGCTGGAAAGCCTTGATCTGGGGCTTGCGCCCAATTTGGCGGGCCGGTCGCTCCAGGAAGCCAAGCCGAAGGCCAAGGCGGATTGGAAGCCAAAGCCCATGGGGCCAGGCGGCGGGGGTTATGATCCCAACAAGGCCAAGGGCGGGCGGCGACGCAAGGGCTGATCCGCCCAAAAAACCGGCAGTCGAGGGTGCATATGCCTACAAACCGAACAGATTTCGGCTTTGCAACGCCCCCCCGCAGAGGTTAAACCTTTTCCGGTCACGCCCAAGGGCGCAGAGACTTGGTATCAGGTCGCAGGAACCACGGAAAAAGGGAAAACCTCAATGGCTCATGGCATTTCGCGACGCGGCGCGCTCATCGCTGGCACCTCGATTTTGGCGGCGCCGCTTGTGGCCCGCGCCCAGGCGCCGCGGCTGCGCTTCACGCTCGATTGGGCCTTCCAGGCGCCCAACGCCTTCGCGCTGCTGGCGCGTGACAAGGGCTATTTCCGCGATGCCGGCATTGATGTGCAGATTGACCGTGGCCAGGGCTCCGGCGGCGTGCCGGTGGCACTTGCCGGCGGGTCCTATGACATGGGCTATGCGGATTTGAACCCGGCCATCAAATTCGTCGCCGAAAACCCGGATCGCGGCATTGTCGCGGTCGCGGTGCTGCATGATCGCAGCCCGCTTTGCGCCATTGTGCGCGCTGATGGCCCCATTCGCACGCCAAAGGACCTGGAAGGCAAGCGCCTGGCCGCGCCGGATTTCGATGCCGGCCGGCAGCTTTTCCCAGCCTTCGCCAAAGCGTCCGGTATTGATGCCAGCAAGGTGACTTTCCTTTCGGTCTCTCCCGCTTTGCGTGAACCCATGCTGGTGCGCCGTGAAGCCGATGGCGTGACAGGCTTTGTCACTACCTCAGCGCTCGCGCTGAAGGGCATCGGGCTCGATCTTCCGGCGCAGCGGGTCATGATGTACTACGATCATGGCCTGAACCTTTATGGCGGCGCCATCCTGACCACGCGCGCCTTCATTGAACGCAACCCGGCTGTGGTGCGTGGTGCGACGGCGGCGCTGATGCGCGGCTTCCGCGATACGCTCCGCAATGGTCAGGAAATGCTGGATAATCTGAAGCGCGTGGAACCACTGACGGATGTGGCGCTGGAACGTGAGCGGCATGAAATGAATGTCGCACGCGTCATCATGTCTGACAATGTGCGCGCCAATGGGCTTTCATCCGTAGATATGGGCCGGCTGCAAACCGGCATTCGCGCGGTGGAAGAAGCCTATAACCTTCCGCCCCGGGTGCAGGCCGCGCAAATCTACACGGCAGATTTCCTACCCCCCGCCGCTGACCGCGCGGTCTGATCCCGCGCCATGGCGCAGGCTTTCGTGGATATTTCCAATGTCGCCATGCGCTATGGCGGCGTTGAGGGAACGCTCGCGCTCAAGGGCACCAGCCTTGCGGTGGCGGAAGGCGAATTCGTTGCCGTAGTCGGGCCATCTGGCTGCGGCAAATCCACGCTGATGCGCTTGGTCACAGGGTTGTGGCCACCCACGGAAGGCGAGGTTTTCGTGGATGGCCAGGAAGTGGATGGCCCGCTTTCCATCGCCGGCATGGCCTTCCAGAACCCCACTTTGCTGCCGTGGCGGAATATTCTGGACAATGTGATGCTACCCTTGGAAGTGGTGCAGCCGCATCGCGGCCAATTGCGCGCCAAGCGGGCCGATTATGAACGCCAGGCGCGTGAATTGCTCGCCCTGGTCGGGCTGGATGGGTTTGAAGCCAAGTTCCCCTGGCAGCTTTCGGGTGGGATGCAGCAGCGCGCTTCGCTTTGCCGCGCGCTGATCCATCAGCCACGCTTGCTGATGCTGGACGAACCCTTCGGCGCCTTGGATATCTTCACGCGCGAAGATCTTTGGGCGGTGATGCAAAAGCTTTGGTTGGCGCGCCGCCCTACGGTGATCCTTGTGACGCATGATTTGCGCGAAGCCGCTTTTCTGGCGGATCGCGTGCTGGTCATGTCTTCCCGCCCTGGCCGCATCATTGCGGAACGGCGCGTGGATTTCCCGCGAGAGCGCACCATGGAGACCACCTACACCAAGGAATTCCAGGATTTGGTGCATGAATTGCGCGATCGCATCAGCGATGCCCGCGATGCCGAGGAAATTGCCGATGCCCCGTAAAGCGCTCCGCAGCCCCGAAGCCTTGGCGGCTGCCGCGCGCCGCCGTCGCCGTTTGGAAGCCTGGCTGCCCTGGCTGGTGATTGGTGGCATGTTCCTGATCTGGGAAGCGGCGGTACGCATTTTTGCCATCCAGCCCTTCATCCTGCCCGCCCCTTCGGCCATTGCCGCGAGCATGGTGAAATGGTGGCAGCCCTTGCTCACCAATTCATGGGCGACGCTGCTGACCACCGTGATCGGCTTCGCCATGGCGATTGTCTTTGGGCTATTGCTGGGGGTGGTGATCGGGTCTTCCGTGCTGGTCTATCGCGGGCTTTATCCGCTGCTGATCGCCTTCAATTCCGTGCCCAAAGTGGCGGTGGTGCCTATTCTGGTGATCTGGTTCGGCGCCGGTTTCTGGCCTGCGGTACTGACCGCCTTTCTGATATCCTTTTTCCCGATTGTGGTGAATGTGGCGACCGGCATCGCGACGGTGGAGCCCGAATTGCGCGATGTGCTGCGCGCTCTTGGCGCCAGCCCCACGGACATCATCCGCAAGGTCGGGCTGCCGCGCGCCATGCCGTATTTCTTTGCGTCGTTGAAGGTAGCTATTACCGTCGCTTTTGTGGGCTCCATCATCAGCGAAACCGTTGCCGCCAATGAGGGCATTGGGCATTTGATGCTGGTTGCATCCTCCCGCTTTGATGTGCCTTTGGTTTTCGCGGGGCTTATCATCACTGGCGTGATGGGGGTTGCGATGTATTGGGTGGCGGTGACGATAGAAGATCGCACCACCGGCTGGGCCACACGCGGCCAGCAGGACCCGCGCCTGGCTACTGGGGGCTGATCCATGCTGGAAGCGCCGCTCCGGCTTGGCATGATGACGCCAAGCTCCAACACCGTGTTGGAACCCGTCACGGCAGCGCTATTGGCGCCAACCCCCTGGATCACGGCGCATTTCCAAAGGCTGCGCGTGCTGACCATCAATCTGGGTGCGGATGCCACCAGCCAATTTGACCCGCGCCCGATGGCGGATGCGGCAGCGCTTTTGGCGGATGCGAAGGTGAATGCGCTTTGCTGGAATGGCACTTCCGGCGCTTGGTTGGGGCTTGAAAGTGATCGCGCGCTTTGCGCCACCATCACGAATGAAACTGGTCTGCCCTGCACCACGGCGACGCTTGCGCTATTTGATGCGCTGGCTGCGCTTGGCGCCAAGCGCATCGGCTTGGTCACGCCTTATCTGAACACGGTGCAGACCGCCATCATGGAAAACTTCGCAGGCCTTGGCGTGGAAACAATGGTGGAACGCCATCTGGAAGACCCGGGCAATTACAGTTTTGCTGAGCATAGCGCCGCCAAGGTGGATGCGCTGGTGCGCGAAGCCGCCGCGGCCAAACCAGATGCCATTGTGATCCATTGCACCAATTTCCGCGGCCTACCCGGCGCGGTTGGGATCGAAGCTGAAACCGGCATTCCCATTCTGGATTCCGTCGCCGTGGCACTTTGGGGCGCCATTCGTGCGGCGGGCCGCGATCCTGCCATGATCAAGGGTGGCGGTCGGCTTTTCGCGCTCTAAAAACCAAAAGCCTCAGCGCGGCCCCGCCGCTGCAGTTCCTTCCGGTGCATGGGCGAATTCCGGCACCAGGCGGGCCAATTGCTGAAGCGCAAGCCGCGCATTCCCTGCCCGCCCCGCCGCCGCCATTTCATCAATGGCGCGCCCCACCAAAGCGGAATCCGCCGTGCGCGGGGTTGCCACCAAAAGCCCAGGGAAAGCAGTGGGGCGCGGCGGTTCCTGGCCGTGGAATAATTCCTCATAAAGCCGCTCACCAGGGCGCAACCCCGTGAAGCGAATTTCCACATCCTCATCCGGGCGCAGCCCCGCCAGCCGGATCATGCGCCGCGCCAGATCCACAATCTTCACGGGCTGGCCCATATCCAAAACAAAGATGCCGCCCTCGGCCAATTCGGCCGGCTGGCCTTCGGGATCGGTGGTGCCGACAACGCTCGCCTGCAACACCAGGCCCACCGCTTCGCGCACCGTCATGAAATAGCGCCGCATATCGGGGTGCGTGACGGTCAGCGGCCCGCCGCGTTCCAATTGCCGGCGAAACAGCGGCACCACACTGCCGGTGGAGCCCAGCACATTACCGAAGCGCACCGTGATGCAGCGCATCCCCGCCCGCCCATGACGCGCCTCGCGGTCCAAAGCCTGGCAATACATCTCAGCCAGGCGCTTTGAAGCACCCATCACCGATGTGGGGTTCACGGCCTTGTCGGTGGAGATAAACACCATCGCCGCAGTGCCGACAGAACGCGCCGCTTCCGCCACCACGCGTGTGCCAAACGCATTAGTCAAAACACCTTCCAGCGGATCATTTTCCACCATCGGCACATGCTTTAGCGCCGCCGCATGAAACACCAATTCCGGCTTGATTTCTTCAAACAGGCGCCTGATCCGCGCCTCATCACGCACATCGGCAAGCACCGCGCGGCGCGGCACATCCGGATGTTTTTCGCGTAATTCCAGATCAATTTCGTAAAGCAGGAATTCGCCGTGATCGAGCAAGACCAGCATCGCCGGCCCCAGCGCCGCCACCTGACGCGCCAATTCGCCGCCAATCGTCCCGCCCGCGCCCGTCACCAGCACGCGCCGGCCTTGCACCAGCCGCGCCATGCCTTCGCGGTCGAGCGGCACTTGCGGGCGATCCAGCAAATCCTCAATCGAAATCGGGCGCAATTCCACACGGCGCGCGGCCTCACTCCCTGCCGGATCAAGCCGCGTTGGCGCGGGCGCACGGCGCAAAGGCACGCCATGGCGATCTGCCGCATCCAACAGCGCTTCCAAGGCCGCGCCTTCAATATCAGGGCCAGACAGCACAATCAGCCCAGGCAAGCGCCCTTCTGCGCGCAGCCGATCCAGCACGGCATCCGCTTCCTCGACCGTGCCCAGGATCAAATGCCCCTGCATGCGCCGCCCCGCCTGACGCGCCCGTAAGGACAGAATGCCAATCACCCGATAAGGCGCCCGCCGATCACGTTCCAGCGCGCGAATAAAAAGATCAGTGCCGTCGGCAGCGCCCACCAGCAGCACCGCTTGCGCATCTGCCGCCGCTTCGCCGGCATGGCGCGTGGCCTGTACCAAGGCCAGAACCCGCGCGCCGATCAGCAGCGCGCCCAACAACACAGCATGGATCAGCGGAAAGGCCGGATTGGCCGGCTGCCAGCCGCCCAGGATTTGCCCACCCAGCCAGAACAGCAGCGCGCCACCCAAAGCCGCGCCCGCCACGGCAAGCAAATCGCGCAAGCCAACAAAGCGCCAGTATTGCTGCGGCAGGCGCAACACCGCACCGGCCGAAAGCAAGGCCAGCATCGCCCCAGGGGCGGCCAACGCCCACCAGGCGCCAGAAGGCCAATGGCGCGGCGCAATAGCCCATACCGCCAGCACCAGCGCCAGCAGTGCAAGCAGGCCATCAAGGGCCAGATTCAGCAGAATCCGATTGGAAGGGCGGCGCATCACAAGCCTTTCCTACCCCAGAATCGCCCAGGGTGGAATCGCTTCACGCCACGCTGGCGTTTTGGCGCGGCATGAAGCCCGTGAGCCGGCCATAAAGTGCCACAAGCCGCTGCGCTTCCCCCGCCCAGGAGAAATGCGCCAAAGCAGCCTCTCGGCCCGCTTGGCCAAGCACCGCGCGGCGCATCGGGTTCGCCATGCGCTGCACTTCCTCAGCGATGGCGGCGGGATTGGAAGTATCCACCAAGGCGCCGCAGCCAGCGGCTTCGATCACCGCCGCAACCTCCTCGGCTTCCGCGGGCGCAATGACGGGCAGGCCGGCCAGCATGGCGTCGAACAGCTTATGCGGCAGCGCAAGCCGATGATTCTCCGCCCCCGGCTGGAACAGGATCAGCGCAATATCGCAGCGCGAAGCCGCTGCCAGCGCAGCCTCATGCGGCAGCCAACCCAAAGCCGAGATCCGTGCCGTCAGGCCGAGCGCTTCGGCCCTCGCCCAGAAATCCGCCTCACTGGCGTCGGTGAAGCGGCCAATCAGGCAAAGCAGCGTCTCGGGCGGGCAAAGCGCCAGGGCGTCCAGCATTTGCGCCCAGCCGCGCGCGCGTGTCAGCGCCCCCAAATGCAGCAGCGTCACCGGCCCGGCGGCATGAACACGCGGCGGCACATCGCCAAGCGCGTAATTGCGCACCTTCACCACCTGCGCTTCCCCGCCAAAAGGCGCTTCCAGCCCATCCTTCGCCACCACCACCGCATCGGCAGCCCGCCCCATGGCCCAACAGACCCCATGCAGCAGGCCGCGCAGCATGGGGCGCAGCATGGCCGGCGCCCTGCCATCCAGCCGCGATGGGTAGTGTTCATGCACATCCAAAATGATGCGCGCGCCGGTCCACCAGCCGGCCAGCAGCGCCGCCGCCCAGGCATCGGGTTCCGAGGCATGGATCACCTCGGCCCGCTGCCGCGCTGCGCGCATGGCAAGGCGCGGAATGCCAAGGAAGCGGCGTAAGCGACCGCGCCGCGCTGGAAAGGTGCTGATAGCCACCCCCGCCACGAGCAAGGGCGCTGTGCCAGTTGATGGTTCGGGGCATAAATGGCTGACCGCATAGCCGGCCTCAGCCAGGCTCACGCCTTCCTTCATCACCACACGAATATCGGCAGGCGGGTGCGCGGCAGACAGCAGCAATACTTTCGGGCGCGCCAGCCAAACCGGGATCAGGCCACCATCGCGCGGCATTCGTCACCTTCCAGTAGGGTTTGCAAATGCTCACACATGCGGGCGCCCGCGCGCCCATCCCAAAGCGGAATGGGCCTCGCCGGACGCAAGGGGCTGCTCAGGATTTCCATGACGTGCTGCGGCAATTCCTCAGGCGTGGCCAGCCTGTTCATACCGGCGGCGATGGTGATGGGGCGTTCAGTGGCGCCGCGCAGCGTCAGGCAAGGCAGGCCAAGCGCAGTCGCTTCTTCCTGCACGCCACCGCTATCGGTCGCGACCAGCCGCGCACGACACAGCAAGGACAGAAACTCTAGATATCCGAGCGGCGGCATGATGCGCACACCCGCAGGCGGCACAAAGCCAAAGGCCTTCATTTGCGCCGCCGCGCGCGGGTGAATGGGCCAGACCAGCGGCACATGCCGCGCCGCAGCAGAAAGCGCATCAAGCAGCGCAATGAAGCGCTCGGGCTTATCCACATTGCCGGCGCGATGCAGCGTCACAAGCCCATACCCACCGCGTGTCAGGCCGCGCGGCAGGCGCTTTGCGCGCGCGGCCTGCAAGTGCCGCATCTGCGTATCCACCATGGCATTGCCCACCGCCCGCACCGCAGCAGCGGTATGGCCTTCCTGACGCAGCCGCGCGGCGGTTGCCTCATCCGGCGCCCAAAGAATATCGGAAATCGCATCAATGGCGCGGCGATTGATTTCTTCAGGCAAATCCCGTTCGCCCGAACGCAAACCCGCCTCCAGATGGATCAGCGTAATGCCCATCTTGCGTGCGGCGAGTGCTGCGGCGAGCGCGCCATCCACATCACCCGCCACCACCACGGCAGCGGGGCGCCGCGATTTCCAGACGGTTTCGCAGGCAATCATGGAACGCCCCGTCAGCACCGCATGGCTGCCGCCCGAAACCCCAAGCGCGATATCAGGCGTGGGCAGGCCAAGATCGGCGAAATGCACACCGAACATGGCCGGGTCCTCATGCTGGCCGGTATGCAGCAAAATGGGTTGGCAGAAATCGGGGCCAGCGGCCAGCGCATGCCAAAGGGCGGCGAGTTTCGGCAAATTGGGCCTTGCGGCGGCAACGAGATGCACCTCGGGCAGCATATTCAGCGCCTTCCTGAAACGGCTAGACGGTTTGAGGTTGAGAGGCCCCTGGCAGGCACGGGGATGGCTTCCACCAGCACCGCGAAACGTGCCGCCAGCAGGCGCCGATCATGCTGGCGGACAGCAATACTGCGCGCCGCCGCCCCCATCGCCGCACGGCGCGCGGTGTCTTCCACCAGGCTGGTCAGCGCTGCAGCCAAGCCCGCAGCGTCGCCGGGCGGCACGGCGATGCCGCAGCCACCATCCGCCAATAGTCGCGCGGCCTGGCCAGGCGCGGTGCTGATCACGGGCCGCCCCGCGGCCAGGCCATCCATCAGCTTATTGGGCGCGGTCCATTCGGCGAAGGCCAGGCAATCGGCCAGGATATGCAAAGCGATTTGGCTGCCCGCGAAAAGCCGCGCCACATCGCGCTTGGGCATGGGCGGCAGGAAAGTCAGATTGGGCAGGCCGGCCGCCTGCCGGATCAGCGCGGTTTTCTCGGCGCCTTCCCCCACCAGCAGAATGCGGAGCCGGGCCTCGCCCCTGGCGGCCAAAAGACGCGCGGCTTCCACCACCACGCCAAGACCATTCGCCTTCCCATGCGCGCCAGCATAAAGCGCCAGCGCTTCCCAGGGCGCGGCCTCGGGCGGGCGCCAGGGCGCGATATGGGGCCCAAAAAGGTCCAGATCGCAGCCATTGCCGATCACCTGCACCCGCGAGGGGTCCGCGCCGCGCGCAAGGGCTGTCTCCGCCATGCCATCCGATAATGCGACCACCGCGGCCGCATGGCGGCAGGCGAGATTGGCCAGGGTATCAAATACGGGGGCCAGCGCCGCCGGCAGCACGCCCATCGCGCGCGGCAATTCCGGCCAGGGGTCGCGAATTTCAAAAATGAAGGGAATGCCCCGGAAGGCCTTGGCCAGAAGCGCCGGCAAAGCCACCGTCAGCGGGGTTGAGGACGCGATAATCAAATCGGGCTTCACCCGGAACGCAAGCCGCGTTGTCGCCACCGCATAGCGCAGAAACGCCGCGCCACGGGCCGCAACACCCATGGCATTGGCGTAAGGGACATCGAATTCCACCACATGGAAGCTGGCCACGCGGCCTTCCCGCCTTCCCTTCCGAAAGGCGCCGTTGAGCCCGGTCTCAGCGCCCTGATAGCGCCCAGTCGCGAGCGTCACGCGATGGCCGCGCGCGGCAAGACTGCGGGCGAAGGCGAAGCTTCGTGTCGCGGTGCTGCCCTCGGGCGTGCTGAAATACTGATGCAGATAAAGGATGTGCATGGAAGTCAGCCGCGCGCCGCAGCGCGGATGGCGCAGATCACGCGGTGCTGCGCGGCGGGTGCCATGCCGCTGCCAGAGGGCAGGCAAAGCCCGCGCGCAAAAAGCGCTTCCGCCACCGCGCCGCCGATGCGGGGCGCGTCACGAAACACAGGCTGCATATGCAAGGGCTTGAAAACCTGGCGGCTTTCAATGCCCTCGGCGGCCAAAACGCGCCGCAGGCCATCGGCATCCATGCCGAATCCTTCAGGGTCAATCAACATGGCGGAAAGCCAGCGCGATGCCCTGCCCCAAGCGGCTTCGGGCATGAAGGAAATGCCCGGCAAATCCTCCAGCCCTTCCTGGTAGCGCGCGAAAATCGCGCGTCGTCGGGCCACGCGATCGGTAAGCTTGGGCAATTGCGCGAGCCCAACCGCCGCCAATAGGGAAGACAGACCGAAGGAATAGCCGGTGGTCTCGTGTTCATAATGCGGCGCCGGGGTTTTGGCCTGATCGGCCAGGGCGCGGGCGCGCGCAATCAAAAACGCATTATCAGAAGCGAGCGCCCCGCCGCCGCCAGCGGTGATGATTTTGTTGCCATTGAAAGAAAAGGCCGCGAGCAAGGCCCCCTTGCCGGCAGGAAGCCCTGCCTGGGTCGCCCCCAGCCCCTCGGCGCTGTCTGAGACCAGCGACACGCCAAATTCGGCGCAAAGCGGGGCGATTTCATGCAGCGCGGCGCATTGGCCGTAGATATCCACCGCTACCAACGCCTTCGGCAGCCTGCCCTGCCGCGCTGCCTGGCGAAGTTCCGTGGCCAAAAGCGCGGTATCGAGCGTCCAGCTTGCAGGACAAACATCCAGAAAACGCGGCCTGGCGCCCAATTGCACCGCCGGCGCGATGGAGGCGATGAAAGTAAAGCCCGGCACCCAGACCTCATCCCCCGGGCCGATTTCCAGCACGCGGAAGGCCAGCGTCAGTGCCGCCGTGCCTGAGGCGACCCCCAACACATGGGCGAAGCCCGTATTCTTGGCCAAGGCGGCTTCAAAAGCGCGCGGAATTGGGCCCGCCGGCGCCAACCAGCCAGAGGCGAGGCTCGCTTCGATCGCGGCCTTCTCCCGCCCCGTGAGATGGGGAGGTGAGAGCAGGATGGGTGCCGCTACCTCTCGCGCTGGCTTCGGCGGCTTGGGCAGGATGCGGGCAGCATGGGCGGAAGAGAGCATGGCATTCATCCCTGATGACCGCGCGTCATCGGCGGAGCCGGCACGAGAACAACGCCGCGCGAGAGGGCTTCTTGCAAGCTTGGCGAGGTCGCATGGCCGGGCATGGTGGCGCCATGGCCGCGCAGCAGCAGGGCGCAGCAAGCCAGGACGATCCTGAAATCTGTCACAAGGTCGGGTTTTTGGTCGGCATATTGTACATCACACGCCAAGCGCCGCCCCCAAGGCAGCGCATTGCGGCCTTCCGCCTGGGCAAGACCAAACAGGCCGGGCCTCACCCAAAGCCGGCGCGCCTCGGATTCACTAAACAGCGGCGTGTATTCGCAAAGCAAAGGCCGCGGACCGACCAAGCTCATCTCACCACGCAAGATATTGATCATTTGCGGCAATTCATCGAGGCCACTGGCCCGGAGCCAGCGCCCGAAACGGCTGAGCCGCGCGGCATCCGGCGCCTCTCCTGCGCGCATGGATCGGAACTTTAATAACGTAAAGGGCGCGGCATGCCGCCCGGCACGGCGTTGGCGAAACAGGATGGGTCGGCCCAAGGCCAGCAGCACCGCCAGCGCGAGCAGGGCAAGGATTGGCGCCCCCAGCACCAGCACCAGCGCGGCCACCACGCGGTCGAGCAGAGCCTTACCCCAAAGCGCGTACATGCAAAGCCTCCTTCCCCGGTGCCTCGGCGCGCAGCCCAAGCCCCAGGGCCAAGCCAAGCGTGAGCCACGCCATGCGATTGCCGAGATCGGTCGAAACCTGAAGCGTCACCGCCATGGGCAAGCAGAGCATCAGAATCCGCGCCACCCGCCAGGAATGCGCGGTCCGGCCAAGCCGCCAGAGCACCCAGGCCGCCCCACCAAAGGCAATCAGCCAAAGCGTGAAGCCAGGCAGGCCGGCCTCGGCCAGCGCTTCAAGTGCCAAGTTATGGGGGTGCCGCCCGCGCCATTCACCAAACCCCGCCGCCAAGCTGAAGCCGCCTATGCCCAGGCCAAAGGGCATGGTCTGACCCGCCAAGGCCAAGGCCGCACCCCAAAGCGGCAAGCGGCCAGAGCTTTCCAACGTATTGGGCGCAAAGAAACGTTCCAGAGCGCGGGCGTGCTGAGTTACCTCGGTTCCCATGAATAGGGCCGCGCCACCGGCCAGGCAGAGCAGCCCAAGTAGCCAAAGGATCGCCTGCCCGCGCTTTTGTTGCTTGAACAGGATCAATGCCGGACCGCATGCCAGGCAAAGCCCAAGCGCCACCAGTGCCGCCCGCCCCCCGGGCAGCAAAGCGCCAAACGCCAAAGCCAGGGTGGCGCCCAACCAGAAAAACCCTGGCACAGCACCACGCGTTTCCGCCCAAAGAACAGCCGCGAGTGCCGCCGCCATGGCAATGGCAAGCCCAGTCACCTGGTAAGCAATACGCCATTTCTCGGGATCGACATCGGGTGGGCCACCCAGCGCGACACTCCCTTGTGCGAGATTATTGGCAAGGATGAGCGCAACCGCTGCCCCGGCCCCAAGCACCCCAGCGCAAAAGCCGCGGAGCGCCGTGTCATCCCCAGCCACCACCAAGCCAGCGAACAACATGATCGGCCCAAGCAGGGTGATTTCCAGCAATTTGGCGGCCAGCACGGCGCCCGAGGCGCTCCAGCAGCCGGCGAACACCAGCCAGAGCCAAAGCACGCCAATGGCGGCAAGCGGTAGGCCAATTTCAGGCGCCACTACCCAGCGCCGCGTGATGGCGCAAAGCGCCAGCAAGGGCAGCGCTAGGGCAGCGCTGAATATCGTAAAATCAATGGGTAAAGCGCCAATCAGGGGGATGGATTTCAAGGCCCCCGCCAAGTGCAAAAGGGCGGTAGCGGCCCCTGCCAACCACGCCAGCGCATCATGGGGCGGCGCTACGACCATGCCATCCACCCGCACCCTCAATCCCCCTGCATCGCCGGGCTGCGCGTGACCAGCGCGGCGTCACGAAACGCGATGCGCGTCAGCAAGACGCCCGCTGCTGCCATGAAGACCGCGAAAGGCACCACCAGCAGCCAAAGGCCAAGCAAAAGGGGCCGGTTGGGCCGCGAAGCGCGGGCTTCCACCATGGGGGCGGCAATCAGCCGTGCCGCCACAGCCTCATCCGCCGCCACCACCAACCCGGCGCGCTGCTGCTGCGCCAGAAGATCGTAAAGGCTATTGCGGAGGAAGATATCGCTTTCGCCGGATAGCCGCGCCTCAAGCGCTACAACCCGCCGAGCAGCTTGGTCCGCCAGGTCAGCGCGTACCTTGGCCTCTGCAAAGCGGTGCAAACTGATCAGGCTTTGCAGCGCCAGCGCTGGGTCCCGATGGGTTACTTCAAGCGCCCAAGTAATGCTACCGAGGTTCTGAGTTACCGATGAATAGCGTTCCAGCCAGGCCAGCACATCATCGGCATCCAGCGCCCGATTAAGCCCAAGCAAAACACGCAGCCCCCAAAGCGGTGAGTCCTGACGTGCGCGTTCCATATCCTGCAGCAGCGGGGTTTCCGTGGTCAGCATCCGCGCAGCCTCGGGCGAGCGCAGCGCGGCCAGATAGATGGCGAAGTTACCTCCAGGGCGCGTATCCAGCCCCTGCCCCAAGCTCAGTGGATGTGTCGATAGCAGGGACGAAACGGCGAAGGCCGTGGTTTCCGCCGGCGCCACCTGGGCGCGCGCCACATGGCCGCGCGGCCAAAGCAGGATCGCCGCCGCGCCCCCCACCCAAAGCAGCAACAGGATCAGCGCCAACCTGGCACGCCAAGCCCATAGCCCCATCAGCAGCAGCGGCAGCGGCATCAGCATCCACCCATCTTGGGTAGCGCGATATCAGTGAAAATCCGCCCAATCGGGCGATTGGCGCGGAGTTCCAGCACAGGCGCGGGCTCCACCCGCCCATAGGCCGGGCTTTCCCAACCGCGGATCAATTCCAGGCTGAAGGGCGCATTGGCGCTGAGCGTGATGCGCGCCTTGGCGCTTTCGACGCCATCCGGAATGCGTCGCCAATCGCCGGGGCAAAGCCGCCAGCGCAGCGCAAGACGCTGGAAATCGCCCCCGATGCGGTCTTCCACGCGCCAAAGCCGGCCACGGCATTCAATGCGCCGCGCATGGCGATTGCCGCGCCAATCGCGGGTTTTTGCGCCATCGGGAATGGCGCGGCAGCGCGGCCAGCGGCCAAACAGAAAGGGGCCAAGCCTCGGCATGGGCTCGGCATCATCAAACGTGATCAGATTATGCCCCGCCCCGCCGGCCAGCACGCTTTGCCACCAATCAGAGCCCGGCGGCGGGAGATAGGCGCCGCTGCCGCCATCACGCAGCAGGTTTTCATTGCCATCCCACAGGTCGAAATGCAGCAAATCCGCCTGACCAGGCCGGAACCGCAGCGGCACGCCGGTACGCAGCACCCCACGCGCGCGCCCTGCCCCGCTAAGGCCGAACCAGCCGGCGCTCCGCCAATGCGCCGCTTGAGGTTCCGGGGCGGCAGGGGTGGCAGCAAGGCCAAGGGCGCGGCAGCCCGCATCATCGGGCAGTCCCGCACTTTCGCCGAGAAACAATCGCGTAGCGCGTTCCAGGCTGGCACGCGCATCCTGCCCGCCAGCGCCGGAAAGATCGGCAAAGGCAGAATCATCGCAAGGCCCAATGCGCGGCAAAGCGCCATTTGGCGCCATGACGCGGCCAAGCCATTGGGTCGCCGCCGCTGCCCGGGCGTTGAAGGGCGCCGCAAAGCCTGGCGCGCCATGGCGCCGGCGGAACCATTCGGCAATCGCCAGCACATCCAGCATCAGCCGATGATAGGCCGGTGAGGCTTGGGCAAAGGCGCCACAGGGGGAGACCAACCGCGCAACGGCGCGTGAGAGCGCCCGCGCCCCGGCGCGTTGGTCCCGCACCCGGCCTAGCAGCAGGCCGCAAACGAACAGCCCCGCGGCTTCGCTGATGGGGTGGTTATTGTCCTGCGCTGCGCCATAAGCGCGCGTAGCGCGGATGCGCCGCGCATGAAGGGCGAGCAATGCACGCGCGCCTGGGCTCAGTCCGTGATCCGCGCCCAGCAACGCAAGGGCCAGGCTGATGCCCATGGCGCGCAGTGCCGCTTCCTGCGCACAGGCCCAGCCTGGGCCGCGAAAGGGGGGGTTGGCGGTGGCCCAATCGGCCAAAAGCGCCTCTGCCTGGTTGAGATGATTACCTTCAGGGTCCCGCTGCGCGGCAAGCGCCAGGGTCAGCAAAGGGGCAAGGCGATGCGCTTCCCAGAGCTGGCGGATGTCAGTGCCAGGATGCGCCAACACATCCAGCGCATGGGCTTCAGGGTTGAAGGGGCCGTGCCAGTCACGCTGGAGGCTTGGCGAGGCCTGGGCGTTCGGCAGGAAGGGGCCGCGCGGTGCGGGCAGATCAGGCAAGGCGCGGTGCGCCAGACCCGCGCGAAGCTGCAGGCGATGCCAGCCAAACAGCGCCACCGGGCGCAGGCCGAGCCGCCAAGCCGCATCAGCACGCAGCCACCAGCCGCGCCAGCCGGGAAGGTTGGCTTTAGGGTGATTGGTTTCGCCAAGAACCGTATCACCGGGCAAGGCACTCTCCTAAGGTGATTTTGTTCGTTGAAAAGCAATCTATGGTTGTGTTAAGGAAAAATCAACATTCTTTTTAGGTGTATTAAATGTTATACTTCGCCCAAATGGAAAAGCCATTCAAGGCGTCAGCAATACGCCTTAGCACCCTGATTTTTGGGCTTTTATTCGCCATAACACCCGCCGCAGCGCAGCCCGGCGCGCAATTCCTGGCCCCGCCGAGCCTTCCCCCAAGCCTGCCGGGCGGCGCCAATCTGCCGAACCTCCCGCCCGGCGCGCAGCGCGATATTCTCGCCCGAGTCCTGGAAGCTGCCATCACCCAACCCACGGCAGCCTCGGCCCTCGCGCCGCAAGTGGCCCCATCCGCCCCGCGACCAGCACCGAACCTTTCCAGCATCGAAGCCTTCTTCGCCGAAAGGCTGGAACAGGCGGAACTCCGCCAATTTGGCTATGATACCTTTCGCGGTGGCGCTGCGCCGGCGCCAAGCTTTGGCGCCCTGCCTGGTTCCTATATTCTAGGCCCAGGCGATGAGGTGGTGGTGGCGCTGCGTGGCCGTGCGCGGCAGACGCTCTCGGTCAGGATAGGGCGGGATGGCATGCTGCTGCTGCCCGAACTACCGCCCATCCCGGCTGCCGGCCGCAGCCTTGCTGATCTACGTGCCGATATGGAAGCCCGCGCCGCGCGCGAGCTTGGCGGTTCCGAGGTGTTCCTTTCCATCGGCGCGATCCGCCAAATCAGCGTTTTCGTGGGCGGCGAGGTAATGCGCCCCGGCTTTCAAACCCTGACCGCGCTGGCGAGTGTTTTGGACGCCTTGGCAGCGGCTGAAGGCGTACGGCGCAGCGGGTCCCTGCGTGCCATCAGGATCGAGGGGCCGGCGGGGTCGCGGCAGGTGGATCTCTACCCGCTTTTGGCCGATGCGCCCGGGGAAGCTGACCTGACGCTGCGGGAGGGTGAGCGCATTCTGGTGCCGCCTTTGGGCGGCGTGGTGGCGATTGCCGGCGATGTGGCGCGGCCCGGGATTTATGAATTGCCGGCCAAACAGGGTTTTATGCCGCTAACTGACGCGCTGGTGCTGGCAGGCGGGCCACTGCGCCCAAGTGGCAATCGGCTTTTGGTCCAGCAAAGCGACGCTCAAGGGCGGCGGAGTTTCGCGGAGCTTGGGCTCAATGCCAACCTCAGGCGCGGCGATGCGCTGCTGGTCCGGCCAGGGGCGGATGTAGCGGCCAATACCATTCGCCTTTCCGGGCATGTGGCGATGCCGATCACCCGCGCGGCCGGCGGGCGGCAAGGGCTTACCGTGCGCGGCCTGATTGCGGATCATCGCCAATTGGGGCCTGACCCCTATACGCGCTTCGCCGTGGTGCTGCGCCCGGATCAGCGGAGCGGCCAGCGCCATTTGCTGCCCTTCGATCTGGCGCGGAGTTTGGAAGGACGCGGCGGGCCCGCCTTGCGCGATGGGGATGAGGTGATTGTCTTCGCCCGCGCGGATATCCAATGGCTTTCAAGC
>JBILPX010000343.1:0-3398 GCA_044373565.1 Roseomonas sp. | reverse complement strand
GCGAACACCGGGCGAGCCCGATTGACGCCCATGTAGGCAGCCGGGTGCGCCTGCGCCGTACCCTCCTTGGCATGAGCCAGGAAAAGCTCGGCGATGCGCTGGGCCTCACCTTCCAGCAGGTGCAGAAGTACGAACGTGGTGTGAACCGCATCGGCGCCAGCCGTCTTTTTGACCTCGCACGGGTGCTGGATGTGCCTATTGGCTTCTTCTTCGATGACCTTCCCCCGGAAATGGGCGGCAATATCGCGGTGCGCAGCCGCTCGACGTTCTATGGCTTCTCCGAAGCCCAGAATGGCGTTGAAGACGACAGTATGAACAAGCGCGAAACGCTTGAATTGGTGCGCGCCTATTCGCGCATCACCGATCCGGCCGTGCGCAAGCGCGTCGTTGACCTTATCAAGAGCCTCGCGCCGACCGAGTGATATTCCGGCTGACCGGGCAGGGTTACCTGTCCGGCCCAGCCCGGCGCAGCATGAACAGCGCCTGTTCGCCGAACAGATTGGCCATCCTGAGTGAGCGCCGCCATGGCGCCTTCAGCCCCTGGTCATCCACCGCCAGCCAGCGTTCCACTGCGTAACCATCCAGCGCACAAAGCTCGGTGAAATCCGTGATGGTGCAGGGGTGGATATTGGGCGTTTCGTACCAGGGCCGGTTCCAAGTTTCCGTATCTGGCATGCGTCCGCCCCACAGCAGCCGCCAGCGCATCTGCCAATGGCCAAAATTAGGGAAGGACACAATCGCGTGTCGCCCAATGCGCAGCAATTGACGCAGCACTTCACGCGGTTTTTCCACCGCCTGCAAAGTGCGTGACAGCACCACATAATCAAAGGCACCATCCGGATAAAACGCCAGGTCATTATCCGCATCGCCATGGATAACGGCGAGCCCGGCTGAGACCGCCTTGGTCACCTGCGTCATGTCAATTTCAATGCCGCGCGCATCGGCGCGTTTTTCGCGCGCCAGATATTCAATCAGCGCGCCATCGCCACAGCCAATATCAAGCACGCGCGCGTCATGCGCTATCATCTCCGCAATCAGGCGAAGATCAAGGCGCATATTCTTCGCGACATATTGAACGCCATCCATGGCCATAGGCTAAACCCCAAGGCGTTCAGCGCAACCGGCGAGGAAGCCGCCAAGCGCGCGATGGAAATCCGGTTCTTCCAGCAGGAAGGCGTCATGGCCCTTGTCGCTGTCAATCTCAACGAAACTGACATTGGCCGCGGCCATGTTCAGCGCGCGCACCAGGCTCCGGCTTTCGCTGGTGGGGAACAGCCAATCACTATTGAAGGACGCCACAAAAAACCGCGTCGCCGTGCCACGAAAAGCCTTTGCGAGATCACCTTCATGGTCTGCCGCCAGGTCAAAGAAATCCATGGCGCGGGTGATGGTCAGGTAGGAATTGGCATCGAAGCGGCGCACAAAGGTGGAGCCCTGGTGGCGGAGATAACTCTCCACCTCAAACACATCTTCAAGGAAGGTCAGCGCTGCGGCGCCGCGCAGGCGCCGGCCGAATTTCCGTGTCAGCGCCTTTTCGGACAAGTAGGTGATGTGCGCCACCATGCGGGCGACAGACAGGCCCTTAGCCGGGATAATGCCCGCTTCCCAATAGCGACCGCCGCGCCAATCGGGATCGGAATGGATGGCAGCGCGCCCCACCTCATGAAAGGCGATATTCTGCGCCGAATGATGCGCCGCAGCCGCGATGGGCGCGGCAGCATAGACCGCTTCAGGATAGGTCGCGGCCCATTCCAATACCTGCATGCCACCCATGGAACCGCCAATCACGGCAAGCCAGCGGCTGATCCCAAGCTTTTCCATCAGGCGCTTTTGTGCGCGCACCATGTCGCGGATCGTCACCGAAGGAAAATCCGTGCCCCAAGGCCGACCAAGCCCGTGCCCTGCCGCATCGGTCATTTCACTGCGCGGCCCGGTGGAACCCATGCAGCCACCAAGCACATTGACGCAGACCAGAAAGTAGCGATCCGTATCCAAGGGCCGGCCGGGGCCGATGATATTCTCCCACCAGCCAGGCTTGCCGGTGATGGGGTGAGTTTCGGCGACATACTGATCGCCCGTCAGCGCATGGCAGATCAGCACCGCATTGCTGGCCGTCGCATTCAAGCGCCCATAGGTGCGATAGGCGACCTTCAGCGGCGCGATGACCGCGCCGCATTCCAGCGCAAGCCCATCTGGAAATAGGGCAGCCTGATGGTCCACATCGGGCAGCGGGGCGATGGCTTGGCTCATGGAGAGTCTATTACGCTGCCCCTCACCCGGGGCGCAACCTTGACGTGTGACATGAGGGACGCTTGGCGTGCGGCGATGTGCGGTTTATTGAAGCCCCAAAGATTTGGTCCCGCATGAACGATAAGCCCCCTGCCACCCCCACCGCTGATCCCGCCCTTCAGGCGCTGCGCGCTGAGATAGATGCGTTGGATGATGCGATGCATGATCTGCTGATGCGCCGCGGTGCCGTGGTGGCGCGCATGGCGGGCAGCCGCACAAAGACAGGCGCTGGGTCTCCATTACGGCCGGGGCGGGAAGCGGCGGTGCTGCGGCGCCTGCTCGGGCGGCATTCCGGCGCGCTCTCACGCGGGGCGGTATTTCGCATCTGGCGGCACATCTTCATGGCCCATACTGCGATCCAGGGTGCTTTCACCGCGGCCGTGTCGTCACCCGGCGAAGCCGCACCGGCCATGCCCCTGGCGCGAGAGCATTTCGGTAGCGCAACCCCGCTGCACATCTACGCCTCGCCAGCCCAGGCGCTGGCAGCGGTCAGCGCTGGCAAGGCATCTGTCGCGGTCCTGCCGGCGCCGGCAGGCGAAGGTGATGGCGCTTGGTGGCAGACCCTTGAAGCGCCGCGCCTTGCCGTGGTGGCGCGCCTGCCGTTCCTGGCCGATGCCGCGCATGCCGATGCGGCGCTGGTGGTTGCACCCGTGCCGCCCGATGCCTCGGGCGAGGATCGTAGCCTGCTGCGCTTGGAAGCGGGCGCTGATGCCTCGCGCGAAAGCTATGCCCGCATGCTGACCGAAGCCGGGCTTGCCGGGCGCATCCTGTGCCTGACGCGCCAGGATGGGCGCAGCTTGGCGCTTGCCGAAATTGATGGGTTTATTGCCGCAGGCGATGAGCGGCTTGCGGCCCTTCGCTGCGTATTGCTGGGCACCTATGCCGTGCCAGTTGCTGGAGATGTGCCATGACCGTGATGCCGCGCCCTTCGATCCTTTCGGTGGAGCCCTATGTCGGCGGGGAATCAAAAATCCCCGGTGTGAACCGGATTGTGAAGCTTTCATCCAATGAAGGCGCTTTCGGCCCGCCGCCCGGCGCCATTGCCGCCATTGCCGGTATGGCCGCCGATGCACATCGCTACCCGGATGGTGGCGCCAAGGCGCTGCGGG
>JBILPX010000078.1:0-11088 GCA_044373565.1 Roseomonas sp. | reverse complement strand
CAGGGCATGGTGAAGAACTTGAAGCCCTTATCCACGAAGAAATTCGGCTCCATGCCGGGCGGGATGAAATACATGCCGGCGGCAATGCCATGCTTGGCCGCGGCTGCTACGATTTTATCAAGCGCGCGCTGATAGGTATCGCATGCGTAATCCAGCGGTACATCCAATTCGATGGAAAGATCGGAAGGCCCAATCAGCAAAACATCCACGCCCGGCACCGAAGCGATGGCATCAAGATTTTCCAGCGCCTGCTTGGTTTCGATCATGGGCACAATGACCAGTTCCTTGTTCACCGTATCCATATAGTCGCGGTATTTTGGGAATTCGCCCCATTCACCGCGCACGCCCGCATTGCTGCGATTGCCCTGCGGATAGTAGCGGCAAGAACGTACCATTGCCTCAGCCTCGGCCCGCGTATTGATCATGGGGGCAATGATGCCGCGTGCGCCTGCATCCAGCGCGAAGCAAATCTGATCCGCCTGGTTCGCGGCAACGCGCACCAAGGGGGCCGCCTTCTTGCCGCGCATCGCCTGAATGGAAGGCGCCATTTCCTTGATTTCCCAAGGGGAGTGCTGGGTATCGAACAGGATGAAATCAAAGCCGGCATCTGCCAGCACCGTTACATCAATATTCGGCCCCGCAGTCGTTCCAATGGCGGTTTTGCCTGATTTGATTATTTGCTTGATGGCGTTCATCTGACCTTGTTTCCTCACACAGGATTTGACGCGTAGGCGCGCCAGTCCAAAAACGATCGGCATCTTGTGGCTGCTTCATTGCCCATCCGCGATGGCGCCAAGGCCACCCTGTACGGATAGGGTCAAGAACGCTGTCTCAATCACCCATCACCCGCAACGCTACCCATCATCCGAGAGGCTTAGCAATAGCGGGGGGCGGTTCAGAATTTCCGCCTATCCGATTTGGCGTTGCTCCTGGAGCCACGCCGTAGCAACCCAGCGCATGCAAATTGCCAGGCGCCAGGCTTTCCTGCATCCTGCAATCGCACTGGAGATATCGGCAATGGCATTCAACATCGGTCTTTTGTTGTTTCCTGAAATCACCCAGCTGGACCTGACCGGCCCTTATGAGGTTTTCACGAAATTCCCCGATGCCAAGGTGCATCTGATCGCCAAGACCCTGGACCCCGTGAAGGCCAATGGCGGCATGCGCATTCTGCCAGATATCACCATGGCGGATTGCCCCGCGCTTGATCTGATCTGCGTGCCTGGCGGTGCGGGCATGAATCCCCTGCTGAATGATGCGGAAACACTCGCTTTCCTCCGGCGGCAGGCGGCGTCTGCGCGCTATATCACCAGTGTTTGCACGGGCGCTTTGGTGCTTGGCGCTGCGGGGCTTCTCAAGGGCAAGCGCGCAGCGACGCATTGGATGAGCCTTGAGATGTTGGCGCATTTCGGCGCAATTCCCATGGCCGAACGTGTGGTCAAGGATGGCAATGTGATCACCGGGGGCGGCGTGACCGCCGGCATTGATTTCGCCCTGACCGTCGCCGCCGAAGCCTTTGGGGAGGATGTGGCGAAATCCATCCAGCTTGGCATCGAATATGACCCTCAGCCACCCTTCAAGGCGGGCTCCCCCCAAGGTGCTGGCGAAGCGCTGGTGACGAAAGCGCGCACGGCGTCAGCGCGTCGGCAAGCGGAGAGGGAAGCCGCGGTGCGCGAAGCGGCGGCGCGGTTGAATTGATGGGTAACTTGATCTGTCTGCTCGTCAGACTTGCCACTGGCCGCCGGCCACGATGACGCCACGCGCCTTAAGCCAAGCACAGCTTTCAACCGTCCTGGCTGTCGCCTCACCCTACTTTATGCTTAATAACACCAAGAAAACGCGGGGAGCTTCCGGATGAATCGTCGCAGCATAATGATGGGCCTGCCCTTGGCGCTGATGGCCAGCCAGGCCCGCGCGCAGGGCGCCTGGGCGCCAAGCCGCCCCGTGGTGCTGGTGGTGCCCTTCGCCCCGGGCGGCCCGAATGACCTGGTGGCGCGCCTTGTCGCCCCCGCCATGCAGGCAGCCCTTGGCCAGAATGTGGTGGTGGAAAACCGCCCCGGCGCCACCGGGGCCATCGCCGCCCGTCATGTCGCGGCGCAACCGCCCGATGGCCATACGCTGATTGTCGCCGCCAGCGGCACCATGACCATCAACCCCGCTGTCATGACCCGCCCCGGCTATGATCCTGAAAAGGATTTCGCCCCGGTCAGCTTGGCCATGTCTGTCCCCAATATGCTGGTCGTGAACAAGGACGTGCCCGCGAACACTGTGGCCGAGGTGGTTGCCTGGCTGAAGCGCGAAGCGGGCCGGGCTTCCTATTGCTCCGGCGGCGTGGGTTCCACCGAGCAATTGGGCATGGAGCTTTTCCTGAAGCGCACAGGGACAGAAGCGACGCATGTCCCCTTCACCGGCGGCGCCCCGGCGGTGACGGCCATGATCCAGGGTCAGGTCCAGGCGAGCATCCTGAATGCGGCAACCGTGCGCCCGCATGTGGCCTCAGGCGCTTTGCGTGCCATTGCCATTGCCGGCACCAAGCGCTTTTCCGGCCTGCCCGATGTGCCGACCATGGTGGAAGCGGGCCTGCCGGATGTGCTTTCCGCATCCTGGTCCGCCTTTCTGGCCCCGGCGGGCACGCCCGCGCCAGCCATTGCCAGGCTGCATGAGGTGATTGTGGCCGCGCTGCGCGCGCCAGAGACCACGCAGCGCCTGACTGCGGCTGGCTTCACCATTGACGCTTCCACGCCCCAGGAATTGGGGGCCACGATTTCGGCGGAACTCGCCCGCTGGAAGCAGGTGGTGAAGGACGCCAATATCCAGATGAATTGACGCGGTTGACAAGCCGGGGCCGCGCGGCCATTCGCGCGGCCTGACCTTTTTTAACAGTAACGGACTTATCATCATGGCCTTTGCCTTCGTCTTTCCCGGCCAGGGGAGCCAGGCTGTCGGCATGGGCCGCGACCTGGCCGATGCCTTTCCTTCTGCCCGCCACGTCTTCCAGGAAGTGGATGATGCTCTGGGCCAGAAGCTCAGCAAGCTGATGTGGGAAGGCCCGCAGGAAGAATTGACGCTGACCGCCAATGCCCAGCCGGCGCTGATGGCGCATTCTCTGGCCGTGGTGCGTGCCTTGGAAGCCGAAGGCGGCTTTGGGCTTGCCGCGCGCGTGGCGCTGGTGGCCGGGCATTCACTCGGCGAATACAGCGCGCTAACCGCTGCCGGCGCTTTTGATATCGCCACCGCCGCCAAGCTTTTGCGCTTGCGTGGGGAGGCGATGCAAAAGGCCACCCCACCCGGCACTGGCGCCATGGCGGCACTTTTGGGCGCGGAGATTGATCTGGCGCAGGAAATTTGCGCCGTCGCCGCGACCAACCCCGAAACCGGCAAGGCCGAGGTGGTGGAAGCCGCCAATGACAATGGCGGCGGCCAGGTGGTGATTTCCGGCGCCAAAGCGGCTGTTGAGCGCGCCATTGAAATCGCCAAGGAAAAGGGCGTGAAGCGCGCCATGCTGCTGCCGGTATCCGCCCCCTTCCATTGCGCTTTGATGGCCCCCGCAGCGGATGCCATGGCTGAAGCCCTGGCAGGCGCTACCATGCAGGCGCCAGCCGTGCCGGTGGTGGCCAATGTGACCGCCGCGAAAGCAACGGACCCCGCCGAAATCCGCGATTTGCTGGTCCGCCAAGTGACCGGCACGGTGCGCTGGCGCGAATGCGTCGCCGCTATGGCCGCCATGGGCTGCGATAAATTTGTCGAGGTCGGCTCGGGCAAGGTGCTGACCGGCCTCATGAAGCGCAATGCGCCGGAAGCAACCGCACTTTCCATCGGCAATCCGGCCGAGCTTGAAGCCTTCTTGAAAACGCTCTGAGGGGATTTCCGATGTTTGATCTGACCGGCAAGACCGCGCTTGTCACCGGCGCCACGGGTGGCATTGGCGCGGGCGTGGCCCGTGCGCTGCACGCCCAGGGTGCGACGGTAGCCATCACCGGCCGCCGCGCCGCGGAATTGGAAGCACTCGCCGCTGAACTGGGCTCACGCGTCATTGTAGCACCGGCTGATTTGGCGGACCCGGAAGCGCCGGCGAAGCTGGTTGAAAAGATCGAGACCGAAGCCGGCGGTTTGGATATTCTGGTGAACAACGCCGGCTTTACGCGCGATATGTTGGCGCTGCGGATGGGTGATGCGGATTGGAATGCGGTGCTGGAAGTGGATTTGACCGCGCCGTTTCGCCTGGCCCGCGCCGCTTTGCGCGGCATGATGAAAAAGCGCCAGGGGCGGATTATTTCCATCGCGTCCATCGTTGGTGTCACCGGCAATGCCGGCCAAGCCAATTACGCCGCCGCCAAGGCGGGGCTGATTGGCATGTCGAAATCCTTGGCGCAGGAAGTGGCAACACGCGGCGTGACCGTGAATGTGGTGGCCCCCGGCTTCGTGAAGACCGCCATGACGGACGCGCTGAATGATGCGCAAAAAACCGCGCTTCTGACGCGCATCCCGACCCAGCGCATGGGCTCGCCCGAGGATATCGCCGCCGCCGTGGTCTATCTGGCGAGCAATGAGGCCGGCTGGGTCACGGGACAGACTTTGCATGTCAATGGCGGCATGGCGATGATCTGACGCCATGGTGGAGAAACTCAGCGCCACGGAACGCGCCGGGCTTTCGGCCACGCTTCCGGAATGGAAGCTGGCGGAAGGCCGCGATGCCATCACCCGCACCTTCCGCTTCAAGGATTTTTCCGAAGCCTGGGGTTTTATGGCGCGCGTGGCTTTGCTTGCCGAAGCGCAGGACCATCACCCGGAATGGTTCAATGTCTGGAACCGGGTGGAGATTACGCTATCCACCCATGACGCAGGCGGGCTTTCCTCGCGGGATGTCAGGCTGGCTCAGGCCATAGATGCCATCGCCTGACGCAAGAGCCTTCGCCGCCCGAGTGCGGCAAAGGCTCTGCTTGAGGCTCTACCCCGGCCGCTTCCACCAGCCCTGCCGCTTGGGCCGCGCCACCTCGGCCCCGTCACCCAGTACCACCGGCTGAATCGCAGGCCCAATCACTGGCTCCGCCTTTTCCGGCTGAGACGCCGGGGCAGGTTCAGCAGCAACGGCCACCGGCGCGGGTTCGGGCGCTGGCGGTTCGACCGGCGCCGGCACTTCCACCACGGGTGCCGCTTCCGCCACCACTGGCACAACCTCAGCCACCGGCGCGGCTTCCGCCACAGGCTCCGGCGCTGGCGCGGCGGGCGCAATCCGTCGGGCAGTCGCGGCAGCGCGTTCCGCCGCTTCCTCGGCCGCCGCCATGGCGGCAAACACATCATCAATCTGCCCGGCAAAGGGGTCTGCCGGGGTCGGACCCACATAGCGCGGCGCGGGGGCTTCTTCCGTCATTTCCGGCGCGGCTTCCTCGGTCAGGCGCTCACGCGGGCCATCCTCACGGCGGCGGCGCCCACCACGGCGGCCACGGCGGCGCGGACGATCCTCACCCTCGGCGGCGCCCTCAGTGGTTTGGACTTCTTCCCCGGCTGGCTGGGCTTCGCCTTCCGGCATATCGCCGGCTTCTGCTGCGGCTTCGGCGCCTTCTTCGCCCTCGCCATCAGCCTCAGTGCCTCCCTCACCACCCTGCGGCCCGCCCTCACGGCGGCCACCACGGCGGCGACGACGACGACGGCGGCGGCGCTCACCTTCCTCGGCGGTTTCCTCACGCGCTTCGGCGCTCGGGCTATCCGCTTCCTCTTCCTCGGTCTCGGGCGCGATGTCTTCGGCTTCCGGCGCGTAATCCATGCGCAGCGCCGAAGGCCCGGCGGCCACCGCCATGGGCTCAGCCGCGCGCAGGCGTTCAATGCGCAGCGCCGGCCCCATCAGCTTTTCATCGGGCTGGAGGAAAACACTCATACCAAAACGCGCTTCAATCTCAGAAAGCCGGTCGCGCTTGCGGTTCAACAGCCACAACGCGACGTCGCTCGCAACATGCACGTTGATTTCGGCGGCGCGGCGCTTCGCCCCTTCTTCTTCAATCGCGCGCAGCACCTGCAGCGCGCTGCTTTCCACACCGCGAATCGTGCCACGACCCAGGCAATGCGGGCAGGTGATGAAGGTCTGTTCTGCGATGGAAGGGCGCAGGCGCTGGCGGCTCATTTCCAGCAGGCCGAAATGGCTTATCCGCCCCACCTGAATGCGCGCGCGGTCGTGGCGGAGCGATTCCTTGATCCGCCTTTCCACCATGGCGTTGTTGCGGTTTGATTCCATATCAATGAAATCAATCACAATCAGCCCGGCCAGATCCCGCAGGCGCAATTGGCGGGCGATTTCATCCGCCGCTTCCATATTGGTGCGCAGCGCCGTGTCTTCGATGTGCCGGTCACGTGTGGCGCGGCCCGAATTCACGTCAATCGCAACCAAAGCTTCGGTCTGATTGATCACGATGTATCCGCCGGAGCGCAGCTGCACCACGGGCGAATGCATCGCATCCAATTGCGCATCAACATTATGACGCGCGAAAAGCGGTACGGCATCACGGTGCATCCGCACCTTATTCGCGTGTGATGGCATCAGCATGCGCATGAATTCGCGCGCCTGCTGGAAGGCACCATCGCCTTCCACCATCACCTCATCAATGTCGCGGCCATAAACATCGCGGATGGACCGCTTGATCAGATCCGCTTCCTCATAAATCAAAGCGGGCGCGGTGGAAGCCAAGGTTCGTTCGCGGACGCCGTCCCAAAGCCGCAGCAGATATTCGCAATCGCGCTGGATTTCGGGCTTTGGCCGTTGCGCGCCGGCGGTGCGTACAATCAACGACATGCCCTGGGGCAATTGCAGATCATCCATCACTTCGCGCAGCCGCTTGCGGTCAGTGGCGGAAGTGATCTTGCGCGAAACGCCACCACCGCGCGGGGAATTGGGCATCAACACGCTAAAGCGCCCGGCAAGCGACATATAGGTTGTCAGCGCCGCGCCCTTGCCGCCACGTTCTTCCTTCACAACCTGCACCAGAATGATTTGGCGGCGGCGGATCACGTCCTGGATTTTGTAATGGCGCATGAAGCGCGGCGGGATGCGGCGCTCACGGCGTTCTTCTTCCGTCTCGGCCGGGCCTTCGCCGCCAATGGTCTCGGGCGGGGTCTGGTCTTCTTCGGCGGGCAATTCCTCAACGCGGCCAAGATCGGCGGCCTCGGCGGGCTCATCGCTGGCGGCTTCCGGCGCGGCGCTCAGGCTTTCGCTTTCAATCGCAAGCGGCTGAGCGGCGGCAGGGGCTTCGGGTTCAGGCGCTTCTTCTGCCGAAGCTTCAGCGGCGGGTGCCGCTTCGCCATTTGGTTCTGAAGCTGGGGCTTCGCCATTGGCGTCTTCCCCCTGCTGCCAGGCTTCATTGCTTTCGCCATTCCAGGCGGCGCGGTCCATCGCACTTTCCGGCGCCAGATCAGCATCATCCTCGGCGCGGGCTTCGGCTTCCTGCATATCCAGCAGGCGTTGCCGATCCGCCACGGGAATCTGGTAGTAATCCGGGTGGATTTCGCCAAAGGCCAGGAAGCCGTGGCGGTTGCCGCCATATTCCACAAAGGCCGCTTGCAGGCTGGGTTCTACCCGCACCACTTTGGCCAGGTAGATATTGCCCTTCAGGGCGCGGCGTTGCGTTGTTTCAAGGTCAAATTCGTCGAGGCGATTGCCATCCATCACCACAACCCGGGTTTCCTCGGGGTGGGATGCATCTATCAGCATGCGCTTGGTCATGGGGTGGAGTCTCCGCGCCGCGGCAGTGCCGCCGGCGCAATTGCGTGGGGAGGCCCGAACGAGTTCCGATAAGCGGCGCTGCGTGCAAAAGCATGCTACGGCCAAAACCTCGTTCGGCGGAACCGGCGCCGAAGCGGCGCAGCGGTCCCTGGGTGGGCGCACCTGGATCCTGCCCCGGGAACCCTTGGACCATCGTAGCAACGAAGGTCACAGGCGCAGGCGGGACGGCGGGCGCTACGGGGGCCATGGCCATAAAGGCTTTGACTTTCGCGCGCCTCGGGCCGCGCCGGCGAGAAGGAAGGGCCGCTCCCCGGCGAAACCACAAAGCCGACGCCAAGGGCGCTGCTTCAGGCCGGGGGGCTGAACATCGTTGTGCGCGCCATGCCCTTTGGGGCTCCATGCGCCAGGCGATGCCGCCGGAATTCTCGCCCGCAGCGGTGCCGCCGGGGCAAATCTTCATAGCCCCTGTCTGTGGCCACCACAAGGGTAGCAAAGCCGCGCGGCAATCTGGCCTGCGGCGCCGCAAATTCGCCACGGCGCTATGGCCATCTTATCCATCTGCCCAACGTGGCTTTAAAAGGAAAGAACGATGACACGGAACCTGCGGTCCCTGGCCTTGACTGTCGGCTTTCTCACCATGGCATGCGCTGAAGTTGTGCCGGCGCAGACCCAGGCCACTCTGGTGCCCGAAGGCTGCGCGCAGCATCAGGCGCGCTTCCCGGCCTTGCTCGGCAAAGCGCCCGAAGAAGTGCGCGCGGCCCTGCAAGCCATGCCAGGCATCAATACCGTGCGCATGGGCGGGCCAAATACGCCGATGACGCGCGATTACCGCATAGACCGCGCCTCGGTGCTGATTGAAAACGGCGTGGCGGCGCGGATTACCTGCGGGTGAGACCACCCGCCAGCACCAGCACCACCGCGCAAAGCCCCGCCATGGCCCAGAAAATCCCGGCGCCAAAGGCAGCGTAACCCGGCCCACAAGCCAAAGTCAGTAGTGTGGTCATAGCGCCCACCGCCGCCCCCAGCAGGGTTTGCGCGGTGCCGCCCATATGCGCCGGCACATTGGCTTGGATCAGCCGTATCGCTGCCAAATGCATGGCGCCAAAGGTCAGCGCATGCAGGCTTTGCAGCAGGATCAGCGCTGGCAGATCACTCGTCACCGCCATGGCGGACCAGCGGAGCAGGCCCGCCCCCGCCGCCACCAAAATCAGGCCCCGCACGCCAAGCCAATCCGCGAAGCGCCGTCCCCAGGCGAATAAAGCCACCTCAGCCACCACGCCCCAGCCCCAAAGCAGGCCAATCACCCCCGCACTCAGCCCCGCCGCCTGCCAATGGATGGATCCGAAGGCGTAGTAAGCCGCATGGCTGCCCTGCATCAGCGCCGCCAGCAGCATCAACCGCTTGAAGCCCGGCAGAGAAAACGCGGCGCGAAAGCCGGATGACCGGCCCTTGCCGCTTCCATCAGCGCGCGGCAGCAGAAAAGCCGCCGCCGCGCCAAGGCCAAGCATGGCGGCAATGAGCCAGGCGGCGCTACCCGCGCCCAGCACGCCCACCAGCGCGCCAGCGGCCACCGAAGCCAGGATAAAGCTTGCGGAACCAGCCGCCCGGACACGGCCGTAATCAAAGCCAGGGGGTTCGCGGGCGGCGCGCAGCGCCATCGCGTCAGCAAGCGCGGTGGTGGGCGCCAGTGCCGCAGCCAGCGCCAAATTCACCAACAGCAGCGCCCAAAACCCAGCCGCTAGGCCAAAGCCCGCCGCAAAAAGCGCCGCCGCGCTGGTGCAGCAAATCAGCACCAATCGCGGATCACCAAGCCTATCCGCTACTCGCCCGCCCAAAGGCCCCGCCAGCAATTTCAGCGCACTTCCGGCGGCCAGCACCGTGCCAAGATCAGCCGGCGTCAGCCCGCGCGCCAGCAAAAGCGGCGGCAGAAAGGGCATCATCACACCAAAGGCCGCGAATTGCGCGGCGAAGATCAGGGCGAAGCGGGTGGCGGGACTCATCACGGGCGTGCCACCCTGCCCGCTGCCGCCACCATGGACAAGCGCGCCGCGTCATGCCACGGAGCGGCGCGTTTTATTTTCTTGGACATTGACCCCCGCATGTTCGAACCCAGGGTTCGCGCCATCCTCGGCCCGACCAATACCGGCAAGACCCACCTCGCGATTGAGCGGATGCTCGCCCATGCCTCGGGCAGTATCGGCTTTCCGCTGCGGCTGCTGGCGCGTGAAAATTATGATCGCATGGTGGCGATGAAGGGCGAACGCTTCGTCGCCCTGATCACCGGTGAGGAAAAAATCGTGCCGCCGGAGGCGAAGTATTTCGCCTGCACGGTGGAAGCGATGCCGCTGGATCGGCCTGTGGAATTCCTCGCCATTGATGAAATCCAGCTTTGCGCAGACCCTGATCGCGGGCATGTCTTTACCGATCGGTTGCTCAATGCGCGGGGCATGGTGGAAACCATGTTCCTGGGTGCAGAAACCATCGCGCCTTTGCTGCGCCGCTTGATTCCGCGGGCTGAAATCGAAACCCGCGCCCGGCTTTCGCAGCTCAGCTATGCCGGCCCCGCCAAGCTGTCACGCCTGCCGGCGCGTTCCGCCATTGTCGCGTTCAGCGCGCAGGAAGTTTACGCCATTGCCGAAGCCGTGCGCCGCCGACGTGGCGGTTGCGCCGTGGTGATGGGCCGGCTTTCGCCGCGGACACGCAACGCACAAGTGGCGCTCTATCAAAACCGGGAAGTGGATTTCCTGGTGGCGACGGATGCGATTGGCATGGGCCTCAATATGGATGTGGACCATGTGGCACTGGCCGCGCTGAACAAGTTTGATGGCCATCAGCCGCGTGCGCTCACCGCCCAAGAAATCGCGCAAATCGCTGGCCGCGCCGGGCGTGGCATGCGTGATGGCACTTTCGGCACCACGGCGGAGGCGTCGACACTGGATGATGAAATCATCACCCAGATCGAAACGCATGCGTTCGAACCGCTGAAGACGCTCGCCTGGCGCAATTCGGATTTGGATTTTTCCACGGTCGAGACACTGCTCGATAGTCTTGGCGCGTCGGCGCCTTTGCCTGGCCTTGCCAAGGGCCATGATGCGGTGGACCACATCACGCTTTCCATGCTGGTGCGGGAAGAAGAAATTCGCGGCCTGGCCGATACAGCATCGCGCGTGCGGCTGCTGTGGGAAGCCTGCCAGGTGCCGGATTTCCGCAAGCTGGCGGATGATAGCCATACAAGGATTTGCGCGCGCGTTTTCACGCATCTGGCGCGGGAAGGCCGGCTCCCGAGCGATTGGGTGGCCTCATCCCTTGCCCAGCTTGGTATGGCGGAAGGTGATCTTGATACGCTGATGGCGCGGCTTTCGGCCATTCGCGTCTGG
>JBILPX010000077.1:0-11111 GCA_044373565.1 Roseomonas sp. | reverse complement strand
TGCACTGCAACGCCCGAAGCGCTTCTTTGGCGCGGCGCGCAATATTGAAGAAGGCGGGTCACTCACCATTATTGCGACGGCGCTGATTGATACCGGCAGCCGCATGGATGAAGTGATTTTCGAAGAATTCAAAGGCACGGGCAATTGCGAAATCGTGCTGGATCGGAAGCTTTCCGATAAGCGCACCTTCCCCGCGATTGACATCACTAAATCCGGCACCCGCAAGGAAGAATTGCTGGTGGATCGCGGCACGCTATCCAAGATGTGGGTGCTGCGCCGTATCCTGAACCCAATGGGTACGCAGGATGCGATGGAATTCCTGTTGGACAAGCTGAAATACAGCAAGACCAATCAGGATTTCTTCGACGCGATGAATACCTGACCAGGGCGGGATAGCGCTTGGTCATGCTGCTGACATAAAGAGATGTCCGAATGAAGGTGCATTCGGGCATCTTCAATGGGTGGGGCGCTTCATGGTCATTCTTCTGACAGGTGGTATGGGTTTTATCGGGTCTGCAGTGGTGCGGCATTTGCTGGCCACCACCGACGCCACTGTGGTGAACATCGATAAACTCACCTACGCCGCGAGCCCTGATTCCCTTGGCGATGGGCTGAAATCGCCGCGCCATCAGCATCTGGCGCTGGATATCTGCGACCCGGCCGCGATGCGCGATGCCTTCACCCGCTTCAAGCCGGCGCGCGTCATGCATCTGGCCGCCGAATCCCATGTGGATCGTTCCATTGATGGCCCGGCGGAATTCATCCAGACCAATGTTGTCGGCACGCAGGTGCTGCTGGAAGCCGCGCGGGAATATTGGCAAGGGTTGGAAGCCAGCGCCAAGGCTGATTTCCGCTTCCATCATGTCTCAACCGATGAGGTTTTCGGGTCGCTCGAAAGCGCTGATGATGCGCCCTTCGATGAGCATACGCGCTATGATCCGCGCAGCCCTTATTCCGCTTCCAAGGCCGCGTCAGACCATTTGGTGCGCGCCTGGCAGCATACTTATGGCTTTCCATCCTTTGTTTCGAACACAACGAATAATTACGGGCCGTGGCAATTCCCGGAAAAACTTATCCCGCTGGTCACGCTGAATGCTTTGGAAAGCCAGGCTTTGCCTGTTTATGGCGATGGATCGAATATCCGTGATTGGATTCATGTGGATGACCACGCCGAAGCTCTGGTGCTGGCGCTGATGCGCGGTGCGCCGGGGGCCACTTACTGCATCGGCCCGCGCCAGGAACGGACCAATCTGCAAGTGGTGCAGGCGATTTGCCGCACGCTGGACCGGCTGCGCCCTGATGCCGCAGGCCCGCGCGAACGCCTGATCACCTATGTGAAGGATCGCCCGGGCCATGATTTCCGCTACGCCATGGACCCAAGCGGCGCGGAAGCAGCCCTTGGCTGGAAGGCGCGCTATGATTTTGAGGCCGGGCTTGATCAAACCATTCGCTGGTATCTGGACAATGAAGCCTGGTGGCGGCCAATCCGCGATAAACGCTATGCGGGCCAAAGATTGGGAGGGGTGAAAGCATGAAGGGTATTCTGCTCGCCGGCGGGTCCGGCACGCGCCTGCATCCCATGACGCTGGCGGCTTCCAAGCAATTGCTGCCCGTTTATGACAAGCCCATGGTCTATTACCCACTGGGCACGCTGATGCTGGCAGGCATCAAGGATATTCTGCTGATCTCAACGCCGGCTGATCTGCCGGCATTCAAGCGCTTGCTGGGTGACGGTTCGCAATTCGGCGTTCACATCAGCTATGCCGAACAGCCAAGCCCAGATGGCATTGCGCAAGCCTTTCAGATCGGCGCGGAATGGATTGGCGGCGAAGCCTGCGCTTTGGCTTTGGGCGACAACATCATCTACGGCCATGGCCTGGTCGATAGTTTAAAGGCGGCCGCGACCAATGCGCTAAATGGCCAGGCGTCCGTCTTTGGGTATCGCGTGGCTGATCCGGAGCGCTATGGCGTGGCGGAATTCGACGCTGACGGGCGCGTGCTGTCCATCGAAGAAAAACCCGCCAAGCCGAAATCCGATTGGGCAGTGATTGGGCTCTATTTCTACGACAAGCGCGTGACGCAAATGGCGCGCGACCTGAAGCCCTCTGCGCGCGGCGAGCTTGAGATCACTGACCTTAATAAGGTCTATCTGGCGGATGGATCACTACGCGCTGAGCAATTGGGCCGTGGCTGCGCCTGGCTTGATGCCGGCACGCCGGCTTCCCTGCTGCAGGCAGCGCTGTTCGTGCAGACCGTACAAGAACGCCAAGGGCTGCAAGTGGGCTGCCCGGAAGAAATCGCCTTCCGCATGGGCTTCATTGATGCGGCGGCACTGCGTGCCCAGGCGGGACGTTTGGGCAAGACCGCTTATGGGGTCTATTTGCGTGACCTGGCTGAGGGGCGGCTTGCATGAAGGTCGAACGCCTTGCCATTCCTGATCTGATCCTGATCGAACCAGTACGCTTTGGCGATGATCGCGGCTTTTTCAGCGAAGTCTGGTCGCGCCGTACGCTTGCGGCGCATGGGATCACGGCTGATTTCGTGCAGGATAATCATTCGCTGTCACGCCAGAAGGGCGTGGTCCGCGGCCTACATTTTCAGCGCCCACCCACAGCCCAGGCCAAGCTGGTGCGCGTGGTGCGCGGTTCCATTCTGGATGTGGCGGTGGATATTCGCGAAGGCTCCCCCACTTACGGCCAGCATGTGGCGTGCGAGTTATCGTCCGCCAATTGGCAGCAGCTTTGGATCCCTGCGGGCTTTGCGCATGGTTTTGTGACGCTCGAAGAAGATACCGAAGTGCTCTACAAGGTTGATGCCTATTATGATCGGGAAACCGATGCCGGCATCGCCTGGGATGACCCAGCGCTTGGCATTGATTGGCCGGTCAGTGATCCGAGCTTGTCTGACAAGGATCGCAAGGCGCCGCGCCTTGCCGATATCCCGCCCCCCTTCCCGACAGGGTCTTGGTGATGCGCCGCATCCTCGTCACTGGTCGTGGCGGGCAATTGGCGACCGGCCTGGAAGCCGCCCTGCCGGCGCAGGGTTTTGAGGCGCTGTTGGTCGGCCAGCCGGACTTCGAATTCGACAAGCCCGAAACCGTAACAGCCGCCTTTCATGCGCTGAAGCCCGATGCGGTGGTGAATTGCGCCGCCTGGACGGCAGTGGATGCGGCGGAAGATGATGAAGCGGCCGCCTTTCGCGCCAATGCGCTGGGACCCGCATTGCTAGGGCAGCTAACGCGCGCAGCGGGCATTCCGATCATCCAGATTTCCACCGATTACGTGTATGATGGGTTGAAGAGCGCGCCTTATCTGGAAAGCGATGCGCCCAATCCCGTTGGCGCCTATGGCCGCACCAAACTTGCCGGGGAATGGGCAGCACGCGCCGCCAATCCGCGCTGTATTGTGCTCCGCACGGCCTGGGTCTTCGCGCCCATGGGCCGGAACTTCCTACGCACCATGCTTGCACTTGGGGAGCAGCGCCCCGAACTCCGCGTTGTAGCCGACCAATGGGGCAGCCCGACTGCGGCGCCCGATCTGGCCGATGCCATCGCCGCCATTCTGGCCCAGATCGGCACCCAAGGCTGGCGGGATGAATGCGCCGATGTGTTCCACGCCACAGGGGGTGGTTTCACAAACTGGCATAGCTTTGCCGAGGCGATTTTTGCCGAAGCCGCCACGCATGGCGGACCCTGCCCCAAGATCCACGCGATCACGACCGCAGATTACCCTACCAAGGCCACGCGCCCGGCTGATGGCAGGCTGAATAATGGCAAGCTCAGCCGTGTTTTCGGCGTGACCCTGCCACCTTGGGAACAGGGTATGAAACGCGTGATGGCAGCGCTGCGTAAGGCTGGTTGACCCAGCATCTTTCCCTCAAGACAAGCTCGGGCCATGTTGCAACAAATACCCAGGGAGGAAAAAATCATGACATTGCTTAATCGCCGCACGGCACTCGCACTGCCCCTGCTGGCCGCACCCGCGCTGGCCCGCGCGCAATCCTGGCGCCCAACGGGGCAGGTGCGCATTATCGTCCCCGCCGCAGCCGGCGGCACCACGGATATTATGGCCCGGCTGCTGGCGCAGTTTCTGCAACCACGCTGGGGCACGCCGGTGGTGGTGGAAAACCGCACCGGCGCAGGCGGCACCATCGGCACCGTGGAAGCCGTGCGCGCGCGGCCTGATGGCTTGTCGCTGCTCATGGGCAACATCGGCCCGCAAGCCATCGGCTATTCCCTATTCCGCAATCTACAGTATCGGCCAGAACAATTGGCTGCCATCGCTGGCACCATCGCAGGGCCCAATGTGTTGGTGGTGAACAATAACGTGCCCGCCAAGAATGTGGCGGAACTTGCCGCCATGCTGCGCGCCAAGCCGGGTGAAATCCCCTATGTCTCAACAGGTGTGGGCCAATCCACGCATCTTTCACCAGTGCTGTTTCTGCAAATGTTGAACGCCCAGGCCATTCATGTGCCAACACGCGGATCGGCCCCGGCGCAGATTGAATTGCTCGCCGGCAATGTCACGTTCCTGATTGATAACCTGACCGGCATCATGGGCCATATCCAGGGCGGCCGCGTGCGCGCCTTGGCGGTGACGAGCAAGGAACGCCACCCACTCCTTCCCAATGTGCCGGCCATGCGCGAAACCATGCCGGAACTTGCGAATTACGAAGTGAATACCTGGTTCGGCCTTTTCGGTCAGGCCGCCATGCCAGCCGAGATAATCAACAGCATCAACGCCGATATCATGGCGATGCTTGCTATGCCGGAAACCGTGAAGCGTTTTGAGGAATTGGGCGGCATGCCGATGATTGGCAGCCCGCAGCAATTCGGTGCTTTCGTTGCCAGCGAAATCACCAAATGGGCCGATGTGATCAAGAAGGAAGGCTTGCAGATAGACGCAAACTGAAGGGCCGCCTTCGAACGTGTCGCGTTGACATGGGTTCACACAACCCACTCTACATCATTGTTTTTCGAGCATCTTCACACGTTCAGATGATTCCATCTGAACGTGATCTGCTCTAGACCCCCTAATCAATCCGCCGCAAGCCGCGGGCGAAGCCTCGCGCGTTATCCACATAATGCGCGGCTGAAGCCAGCAGGCGCGCGGTGGTTTCTGCATCAAGTGCGCGGATCACCTTAGCCGGCGCACCCATGACCAGGGATCGTTCGGGGATTTCCTTGCCTTCCGTCACCAAGGCACCGGCGCCAATGATGCTGCCCGCCCCAATGCGCGCGCCATTCATCACGGTGGCCCCCATACCAATCAACGCGCCATCGCCAATGGTGCAGCCATGCAGAATAGCATGGTGCCCCACCGTCACATCAGCGCCGACGTGCAGCGGAAAACCCGCATCGGAATGGAGCATCGCACCTTCCTGAATGTTGCTGCGCGCACCAATACTGATGGGTTCATTGTCACCACGGATCACAGCGCCGAACCATATCCCGACATCCTCGGCCAGGATCACGTTGCCCATCACATGCGCATCGGGCGCCACCCAGAATTTCCCATTGCCCGGGGTTTGAGGAACAAGATCATCAAGCGCATAGATCGGCATGGTGGCTATCCTTCTGGATTGAAATGGTAAGGGATTCTTCAGGCACCCGCTGCCTTTCGGAGCGGGTCGAGAATCTCCGCATTATGCTGCCCAGGGCTTGGCAGATCGTGGCGCAGGGGTAAGCGGTCTGTGCCGAATTGCATCGGCAGAGCAGGTACCTTGGCGCGGCTGCCATCGCTGAGTGTCACTTCATGGAAGCCGCCGCTCGCCAGCAGATGCGGGTCTTCGAACAAATCCCAAGGCTTGGCGATGCGTGAATAAGGCAGGCCGGCACGCGCGCACATTTCCTCAAGCTCCGCCACACTGCGTTTCTTCAGGAAGGATTGCACCAGCGGGATCAGGGTTTCGCGGCACTTGGCGCGTTCCGTATTGCTGGCATAATCTGGGTTGCTCAAGGCTGGTTCATTCAATTCGCGCGTAAAAATTTCCCACTGGCGTTCCGTCACCACGCCAATGAAAATCTGCTCGTCATCGGCGGTGTTGAAAACATCATAAACGCCCCAGGCACGTCGCCCGGCCGGCATCGGGTCTGGCGCCTTGCCGGTGATGGCCTGTTGCAGCATCGCTGTGGAGACCAGAAAAGCCGCGTTTTCAAAAAGCCCCGCCTGCAAATATTGGCCGCGCCCACTGGCATCGCGTTGGCGGAGCGCAGCAAGGATCGAAATCACGCCGAACATGCCGCCCATCATGTCATTCACCGGCGCGCCAGCCCGCAAAGGCCTCCCTGGCGGGCCGGTCATGTAAGCCAGCCCCGATTGCATCTGCACCACCTCATCCAGGGCAGTACGATTTTCATAAGGCCCCGGCAGATATCCCTTGAGCGAGCAATAGATCAGTCGTGGATTGCGCGCAGAAAGTGCTTCATAGCCCAGGCCCTTTGCGGCCAGGCCGCCGGGGCGGAAATTCTCCACCACCACATCCGCCGTATCAATCAGGCGCTGCAACAATGCCAGATCCTCGGTAATTTCCGTATCCAGCGTGACGCTTTTCTTGTTGCGGCTGAAGGCGGGAAAGAAGCCCGTGCCCGAAGCCACCAGATAGCGCGTGCGATCCCCCTTGCCGGGCGGTTCGATCTTGATCACCTCAGCGCCCAGATCAGCCAGTATCAGGCCACAAGTGGGCCCCATGACCATGTGGGAGAATTCGACAACGCGAATACCGGCAAGCGGAAGCGGATGCATCAGAAGAACCTGCGAGCGGCGTTGGAAATGAAGGCGCGCCCGCCCGGAGGCGCATCCTCGCCCGAAGCTTAGGCGATTTCGCTGCAAGGTAAAGCAGGCGGGTCGCGGGTTTATCCCATGCTTTGCCGGGCAGGCGTGATCGTCTATGCACAAGATATGGAAAAGCTGATTTACACCCTGGTGCGCGCTGCTGATTGGCGCGCCGCTGAACAAGCTGGAGCCTATCACGGCAGTGCGGATGATCGGCGCGATGGTTTTCTGCATTTTTCAACCGCGGCACAGCTTCGCGCCAGTGCTGCCAAGCATCGCGCGGGTATTGCTGATTTGCTGATGGTGGAGGCTTCAACGGCAGCTTTGGGTGCGGCGTTGAAATGGGAACCTGCCAGCGGCGGCTCTCGCGCGGGCTTGTTTCCGCATCTTTATGGCGTACTGCCACTTGCCGCCGTGCAACAGGTTGTGCCGCTGCCGCTGGGCGCAGATGGGCTCCATCAATTCCCGCCCAGCATTCCCTGAAACCTGAACTGCACGCCTTGTGCCGGGCATCGGGTCATCCCAAGGCCCAGATACCGATGATGATGACGGGACCCGCCTTGCCGCGCGTCCTTTCCAACATCTGCTGCGCTGCCCGGGTTTCGGCCATGACATCAGCCGGGATCAGCCGCGCGGTATCGCCGGAGCGATCCGGCATGCATGATCCGCCCCGCGAGTGGACGGCCAATGATGCGTTCCGCAAGCCGCGCGGCTTCAATCAAACGGTCAAGATCAATGCCGGTTTCGATGCCCATCTCATGGCATAGAAACACCATATCTTCCGTGCAGATATTCCCCGCACCACGCGCATCGCCGTGGCCTGCGAAGGGGCAACCGCCCAGCCCGGCCACTGAACTGTCAAACAGCGAAACACCCATTTCAAGCGCGGCCAGCACATTCGCGGTGCCTAGCCCGCGCGTATCATGCAAATGCAGCCCCACTTCCACATCTGGCAGCCTTTCGCGCAGCATCCCAACCAGGCGGCGCACCGCCTGCGGATTGGCCCAGCCCATGGTGTCGGCGAAATAAAGCTTCTTCAGGTTTATGCCACGTTCCGCACAGACCCTATGCGCCCAGAGCAATTCCTGCACCGGCCTTTCGGGTGGAATCTCGCCTTCATAATTGCAGCCAAAGGCGGTCATCACCAAAGCGCGTTCCACCGTGACACCGGCTTCGGCGTAAAGATCAAGCCAGCGCACCACGCGTTCGCGCATTTCCGCCGCCGTGCAGTTATTATTGCGCTTGGCGAAGGCATCGGATGTGTAAAGGCTGATCTTGCCGACCAGATCCACGCCCTGGGCGGCACGGGCACGATGAAAACCCTGTTCATTCAGCCAAAGCGATTCATAGCGTACGCCTGGGCGTTTCTTGATGGCGGCGAAAAACTCCGCCGAATCCACCATTTGCGGCACCGCCTTTGGTGAGACGAAGGACGCCACCTGAATGGCCGTGAGCCCAGTTTCCGCCAGTGCTTCCACCAACGCCACGCGATCAGCCAAAGGATAGATCACGGGTTCAATCTGGAAGCCCTCACGCGGGCCTTCCTCATGGAAATGGACATGTTTCGGCAGATCGGACATGGCGGCTTCCCCTTGGTGCGTTGCCGGTTCACCCTCGTTCACCGGAAACGCACCATAACTCTGTTTGGTCGCATTTTCCGAATCGCCAAGTGAAGCCACTTGGCTTGAAAATGCTCCGCGTCAGCGTTGACAGCGCGGCGCAGCGAGATGACGCTTAAGCACAATTATGGCGCTGCCGGCGACGCCGCGCCAGAGCCGAGGAAAACGCCATGAAACACAACATTATGCCGCGCCGTGCGGCGCTTTTGGGAGCTTTGGGCTTGGCGGGGGCAGGTAGCGCCGTGGCGCAACCGGCCGGGCGCTGGCCGGATCGGCCCATCCGCTTCATCGTCGCCTTCCCCGCCGGTAGTGGGACAGATGTGACAACACGGCATTTCACCGAAGCCATGAGCAGCGAATTGGGCCAGCCAGTGGTGGTGGATAATCGCGGCGGCGCCAATGGTTTCATTGCATCGGAAGCCGTCGCCCGCGCGCGGCCGGATGGCTATACCTTCCTGGCCACGGCCAATACGACGCATGGATCAAACCCTGCTTTGTTTCACCGCCTACCCTATGATCCGGTAGCGGATTTCGCACCTGTCGCGCTGATCGGCGTGGGCGTGCTGCTGGTGGTGGTGAATAATGATCTGCCAGTGCGTTCCATGCAGGATTTGGTCGCTTATGGTCGCGCCAATCCGGGCAAGCTCAATTTCGCCTCCGGCAGTGCTTCATCCCGCGTCGCCGGTGAGATGTTCAAATCCATGGCGGGGGTGGATATGGTGAATGTCACCTATCGCTCAAACCCGCTGGGCATCACGGATGTGATTGGCGGTGTGGCGCAGGTGATGTTTGTGGATGCCACCACCTCAATGCCGCAAGCGCGCGAAGGGCGCGTGCGTGCCATTGGCGTCACCAGCCGCCAGCGCGTTTCCATGATGCCGGATGTGCCGACAGTCGAAGAACAGGGTTTTCCAGGTTATGAAATGCTTTCCTGGAATGCGATTTATGCACCAACCGGCACGCCGCCCGAGATCATCGCCCGCGTCAATGGCCTGGTGAATGACATCATGGCCCGCCCCGTAGTGCGAGATCGCCTGACCGCAAGCGGCATGGTGCTGCGCCCTGGCGCGCCGGATGATCTGGCGCGTTTCCAGGCAAGCGAGATCGAGAAATGGAAGCGCCTGGTGCGCGAATCAGGGATTGAATTGCAATGACAGGCGTATTGTCTGGCGTGCGCGTGGTGGAACTTGGCCAAGTATTGGCAGGACCCTTCGCGGGCGCGATTTTCGCTGACCTCGGCGCTGATGTGATCAAGGTTGAAAAGCCCGATGGTGGTGATGATGCGCGCCGCATGGGCCCGGATTTCCGGCATGGTGATGCGCTGAATTTCCATGAATTCAATCGCGGCAAGAAATCCGTGACGCTTGATTTGAAATCGCCTGCGGGGGTTGAAGCTCTGCATGGTTTGCTCGCCGGCGCTGATATCATGCTGCATAATCTCCGCCCTGGCGCGGCGGAGGCTCTGGGGATTGGCGCGCAAGCAGTGACGGCGCGGCATCCGCATTTGATCTATTGCGAAATGTCGGCCTTTGGTCATATCGGGCCGGAGAAGCTGCGGCCTGGTTATGAACCGCTATTGCAGGCTTTTGGCGGGCTTTCTTCCATCACCGGTGAACCAGATGGCCCGCCGGTGCGCATGGGTGCGTCTGTCGTGGATCAGGGGACGGGGCTTTGGACCGTGCTCGGCGCGCTCGCCATGTTGGAGCGGCGCCACCGCACGGGCCAGGGCGGCGTGGTGAATACATCACTGTTCGAAACCGCGCTGCTATGGGCGGGGCAGAAGATCAGCGCCTATGTGAATACGGGCAAGCTGCCGGAACGCCATGCCTCTGGCCATCCAAACCTGACACCTTATGAGGCGTTTGATGCAGCGGATGGGCCGGTGCTGGTCTGTTGCGGCAATGATCGGCTTTTTGCGAAATTCGCGGCTGAACTGGGCCATGCGGAATGGGCAAGCGATGAGCGGTTTTCGACCAATCGCGCGCGCTTGAAGCATAAGGCGCTGCTGTTGCCGATGATCGCGGCACTCATGCGTATCACGCCGCGCGCGGCATGGCTGGAACGCCTTGCGCGGATTGGCGTGCCCTGCGCGCCGGTGAACAGCATTCCTGAAGTGTTGGCGGAACCACAAACCCAGGCGCTCGGCATGGTGCAGCCCGTGCCGGGTGAGGATTTTTCTTTGGTGGCGATGCCGCTTTCCTTCAATGGCGAAAGGCCGCGCATGGCCGGCCCGGCGCCGCGGCTTGGCGCGCATAACAAGGAAATTTTGGGCGGCGGCTGATCGGTTGGCCGCTCCATGGTTTACGCGGCTAAAATGGCCTCAACAATCTCCTGCACTTCCAAGGCTTCGCGCAATGTCGCCAAGCGATGTGCCTCACCGCGCGTCATGGCCGCCACCTCAGCCAATTGGCCGCGCAGCACCATGGGGCGCATTTTCTCATTGGGCAGCGCATCGGGTGCCTGCGCCCAGGCGCCATCGGCGCCAAGCCGTTCCGCGAAAGACCAATCGCGCAGCCGGATGGCGCCATTCAGCGTCCAGGTATTGTGGTCATCCTTGGGGGTGCTACCGACGCCACCTTGCAGCGTCACCGGCAGCCCGCCGGCGGTCAATATGGCGTGAATGGCGGTTTCTGCCCCGTCACTCGCTGGATAGGTGGTGCCGGCCGAAACCAGCTTGAGCGGCCCCAATTGCCGGCGCGTCAGGAACAGGAAGTGGGAG
>JBILPX010000076.1:0-11157 GCA_044373565.1 Roseomonas sp. | reverse complement strand
CCACGCAGCGCACCGGCAGCCTGGCGCGCTTCCGCTGCCTGTGCCTGTTCCAGCGCGATTTCAGGCGTGAAGCGGATGAAGGCATGCAGCGCGGGGTTTAGCTTTTCCGACCGCGCTAGATGATCCTTCATCAATTCAACGGGGGAGATGCGCTTCGCGGCGATATCGCGCGCCGCACTCGCAATGGTCGGGAAGCTGGTCATGCGCTGGCTCCCTTCAGGGTGAAGATGGTGGCGGATTCCACCGAAACCTCACGCGGGGTCCGCACACGCGCGGCAGCCGCCTGGGTATGGGCGGAAGCGGCGCGAATGCCTTCCTTTTCGGCTTCCGTCAGATCAAGCCCGGCTTGGGCCATCAGGGCTTCGAAATGCGCCTTGTCGAGGGGTTGGGCCATCGGGGCCTCCTTTCCATTGCTGAGGCCAGTATGGGAAATCCGGGGCGGGTAGGGAACAGGGGGCAGGGCGCTTTCTACCCTGGGTCGTGCGGCCTTTGCCCAAAAAAGGGTCTGGGGCGCCGCGATATATGACTTGTTCTTAATTTGTTCTTTTGATAAGCTTTCTTTCCCATGACCGCCGCCGATCCCCCTTCCGCCCGCAACGCTGCCCTGGCCCGGCTGCGCGATACCCTGGCCGGGCTTACCACCCGCACCCCCAGGGGCGGTGTTGGCGCGCCCATTCCGGTTTTTGCTGATACCAGCTTGATCGGGGCTGGCCTGGCGCGTGGTGCGTTACATGAAGTTTACGCCGCAAGCCCTGGATCTGGCGTGGCTTTTGCCGCCATTCTACTGGCGCGCTGTGGCGGGCAGGTGCTGTGGATTTCCACTGAACAGGAATCGAATCTTGTCTGGCCGCCGGGGCTCATCCCCTTCGGCCTAGCCCCGGAAAGCCTGATTCTGGCGCGGGCGGCGCGCTGGCCGGAAGCGCTCTGGGCCATGGAGGAAGCCCTGCGCTGCCCTGCCTTGGGCGGGGCCGTGCTGATGGCGGGCGCGGGGCAGGGGCTTGATCTGACCGCAACCCGCCGCCTGCATCTGGCGGCCGAGGCCGGGGGTGTTTTCGGCCTGCTGCTCCGCCCAGACGGCGTCGCCGGTGCTTCCGCCGCGCGCACGCGCTGGCATATCGCACCGCTTGCCAGCACCGATGCGCCGCGCTGGCGCCTGACGCTGCTCCGCCAGCGCGGCGGCGCCCCGGCGGGGCCGTGGAATATCGCCTTTGAAGCCGCAACCGGCACGCTGCGCCTGGAAGTGGGGGGCGCATGAAGCCCGCGCGCCGTTACCTCGCCCTGCATCTGCCCTTCTGGGAAGCCGAGCATTTGCGCCAAAGCCACCCCGATCTGCCCGCCGATCAGCCCTTGGCGCTTTGGGCGCGGCAGGGCGCGCGGCGCCTGTTGGTGGCTTTGGATCATCATGCTGCGGCAGCGGGGTTGGAGCCAGGCCAGGCGCTCGCCGATGCCGAAGCCCTGCTGCCCGATTTGCAGGTGCTGCCCGCCACGCCGGAAGCCTCGGCGGCGGGGCTGCGCGATCTGGCGCTTTGGGCGCAGCGCTTCACCCCGATCAGCGCTGCCCTGCCGCCCGATGGGTTGCTGCTGGATATCACCGGCTGCGATCATTTATTTGGCGGGGAAGCCGCTTTGCTCAGTAAAACCCTCGCGGATCTGGCCGCGCTTGGCCTGACCGCCCAGGGTGCGGTGGCGAGTGCGGCGGCCAGCGCCACGGCACTCGCGCGGGTGCGGCGAGACGCGCCGATCATCGCGGTGGGATCAGAAGAAAAAGCCGTCGCACCCCTGCCGCTTGGCCTAGCGCTTTGCCTGCCGGGGGGGATGGTGGAAGACCTCGCCCGGCTTGGGCTGCGCGTGATTGGTGATGTGCTGCGTCAGCCCCGTGCGCCGCTCGCCCGGCGCTTCGGCGCGCCCTTGCTCAATGCGCTGGATGCCGCAGCGGGTCATCGCGCGCCCCCCATCACCCCCATCGCCGCGCCGCCTGATCTGGCGGTGACTCGCGCCTTGCCGGAACCGATCCTGACCGCTGAGGCCATCGCCGCCTTGCTGGACCGGCTGCTGGCAGCGCTGTGCGCGCGGTTGGGGCGGGCTGGGCTCGGCGCGCGGCGGCTTTCCCTGACCGCTTGGCGCGTGGATGGCACGGAACAGCGCCTGATGATCGGCACCGGCGCGCCAAACCGCGACCCTGCCCATCTGGCGCGGCTTTTTGCCGAGCCCTTGGCCAGCCTGGCGCCGGAACTGGGCTTTGAGCGTTTCACCCTGCACGCCTTGGCGACCAACCCAATGGGCGCGGAAGGGCAGGGCGCCTTGCCCATGGGTGCCGCGCCGCGCCCGGATGGGGTTTTGGCGCAGCTATTGGACAGGCTCGGCCAAAGGCTGCGCCTGGCCCGCCCCGCACCAATGCCCAGCCATTGGCCGGAAAAGCAATGGCGCGCTGCCCCCCCGCATGAAGCGCCCATCGCCGCCCCGCCCGGTTGGGGTGCCCGCGCCGCGCCGGTGCTGCTGCGTCGCCGGCCGGAAGTGGTGGAAGTTACCGCCTCTGCCAGCGCTGCGCCCATTGCCCTGCGCTGGCGCGGGCGGGTTTATCCGCTGACCCGCGCTGAAGGCCCGCTCAGGCTGGAACCGGAATGGTGGCATGGCGGCGCGCTGCCGCCGGCGCGGGAGTATCACCGTGTGCAGCTTGCTTCCGGTGAAAGGTTATGGCTCTGCCATGCCGGTGGGCGCTGGGTGGTGCAGGGCGATCTGCCATGACTGCGCCCAGCTATGCGGAGGTAGCGGCGCGGTCCAATTTTTCCTTTCTGGATGGCGCCTCGCATCCCGAGGAATTGGTGGAACAAGCCGCCGCGCTGGGCCATGCCGGCTTTGGGCTTTGCGATACCAATGGGCTGGCGGGCGTGGTGCGCGCGCATGGCGCGGCCAAGGCGGCGGGGCTCGCCTTCGCGCCGGGTTGCCGGCTACGGCTGGAAGATGGCGCGGAATGGCTGATCTGGCCCGCTGATCGCGCGGCTTATGGGCGGCTGACGGCCTTGCTTTCGGCAGCGCGCATGGCCGCGCCCAAGGATGAATGTCGGTTGGATTTTGCGGGGCTATGTGATGCGTCGGAAGGGCAGGTGGTGGCGGCGATACCGCCCGTGGTGCCGGCAGCCTTGCGCCGCTTGGCCGGGCTGCGCCTTGCTCTGCCGCCCTTGATTGCCGCTGCCTGCCCTTTGCTGGGTGATGACGCGGCGGAACTCGCGCGCCAGGCGGCGCTGGCGGAGGCAACTGGGGCGCGGCTGCTCGCCACCAACAACATTCGTTATCACGCACCATCGCGGCGGCGCCTTGCGGATGTATTGAGCGCCATTCGCCTGCGCTGCTCGGTGGAGGCTTTGGGCCAGGCGGCGGAACCCAATGCGGAACGCCATTTGAAATCGCCCGCCGAAATGGCGCGGCTTTTCTCGCGCTATCCGGATGCGTTGCAGGCGAGTGTTGATGTGCTGGCGACAACGCGCGGCTTTTCGCTGGATCATTTGCGTTACGAATATCCGGATGAAGTGCTGGACCCGGGCCTGAGTGCGCAGCAAAGCCTGGAAGCACGCGTGGCCGAAGCCGTTGCCGCGCGCTGGCCGGTGCAGGTGCCGGATGCCATTACCACGCGCATCACCCATGAAATGCGCCTCATTAATGATCTTGGCTATGCGCCTTATTTCCTGACGGTGCATGAGATTATTCGTTTCGCCCGCGCGCGTGGCATATTGTGCCAGGGGCGTGGATCGGCGGCGAATTCTACGGTTTGCTACGTGCTTGGCATTACCGCCGTTGATCCCGAAAAGCATGATCTACTGTTTGAACGTTTTGTCTCCGCCAGTCGCGGCGAACCGCCCGATATAGACATTGATTTCGAACATGAACGTCGGGAAGAAGTGATCCAGCATCTTTACGAACGCTATGGCCGCGACCGCGCGGCAATTTGCGCGACGCTGATCCGCTACCGCCCGCGCAGCGCCATTCGCGAAGTGGGCAAGGCGATGGGGCTCAGTGAAGACATCACCGCGCGTCTGGCCAAGGCCGGCTGGGGACCGGGGCGGGAGATGAGCCTTACCGAATTGGCGCAGGATGAAGGCTTTGACATCAACGATCCGCGCCTTTCCATGACGCTGGAATTGGCCGAGGAATTGCAGGATTTTCCGCGCCATACCGCGACCCATGTCGGTGGCTTTGTCATCACGCGCGGCAAGCTCACGGAATTGGCGGTGGTGACGCAGGCGGCGATGGAAGACCGCACCGTTTTGGAATGGGACAAGGATGATATTGATGCACTCGGCATCATGAAGGTGGATGTGCTGGGGCTTGGCATGCTGTCCTGCCTCCGGCGCGGATTTGGCTTATTGGCACAGCATCGGCGCCTGGCGCTGGCTTTGGAAAACCTGCCGCGCGATTGTGCGGAAACCTATGCCATGCTGCGGCGGGCGGATTCCGTTGGCGTGTTTCAGGTGGAAAGCCGCGCGCAGATGAATATGCTGCCTCGGCTGAAACCGCGCGCCTTTTATGATTTGGTGGTGCAGGTGGCGATTGTGCGCCCCGGCCCCATTCAGGGCGATATGGTGCATCCCTATCTGCGTCGGCGTCAGGGCTTGGAAGCGGTGGAATACCCAGCGCCTGATCCTGCCTTTGGCCCGGCTGATGAATTAAAGCAGGTGTTGGGGCGCACCTTGGGCGTGCCGCTGTTTCAGGAACAGGCGATGCGCCTGGCCATTGTCGCTGCCGGCTTCACGCCGGAAGAAGCCGATCAATTGCGCCGCGCCATGGCAACCTTTCGCCAACAGGGCTTGGTAACGCGGCACAAGGAAAAGCTGGTGACGGGCATGACAAGGCGCGGTTACGCGCAGGATTTGGCGGAACGTGTCTTCGCGCAAATCGAAGGCTTTGGCAGTTATGGCTTCCCCGAAAGCCATGCGGCGAGCTTCGCGCATCTGGTCTATGCCTCGGCCTGGTTGAAATGCCATCACCCGGCGGCTTTTGCCTGTGCGCTGCTGAACAGCCAGCCCATGGGGTTTTACGCGCCGGCGCAAATCATGCGCGATGCGCGGGACCACGGCGTGGTGGTGCGCGCGGTGGATGTGAATGCCAGCGATTGGGATAGCAGCCTGGAAGAAGCGCCGGAAAGCGCGGGCGGCTTGGCGCTTCGCTTGGGGCTCCGCTTGGTCGCGGGGCTGGCGCAACGTGATGCGGAAGCGCTGCTCGCCGCCCGCGCTGCGCGCAATGGCGCGCCCTTCGTGAGTGTGGAGGATTTGGCATGGCGCGCCAGGCTTTCCCAAGGTGCTTTGAGTGCACTCGCTGCCGCCAATGCCTTTCCCGGCGTGCTGCGCCGCGACGCCGCCTGGGCCGCGCGCGGGGCGCGGGGCACGCCGCGCGATTTGCCGCTTTTCGCTGTTCGGGATGGTGTGGGCGCGGCCTTGGCAGATGAAGCCCCCATACTGCCCGAAGCCGCGCCGCTTCTGCCGGCAGAACATGAGGGGGAGAGCATCGTCAATGATTACGCAAGGCTCGGCCTGACCTTGGGGCGGCATCCCTTGGCGCTGCTGCGCGCGCAATTGCACGCCGAGGGGGTGTGGGATACGCGTGATTTGCAGGCGTGGAAATCCGGCCGCTTGCTGCGCCTGGCAGGGCTTGTGCTGATGCGCCAACGACCCGGTTCCGCCAAGGGCGTGATTTTCATCACCATCGAGGATGAACACGGCACCGCCAATCTGGTGGTCTATACGGATGTCGCAGCGCGTGATCGTCGCGCGCTGCGTGGCGCGCGGCTTTTGCAAGTGGAAGGCAGGGTGGAGCGCGAGGATCGCCACGCTGAAGTGCCGATCGTTCACATCATTGCGCGCCGCCTTGTGGATCGTTCCGATCTGCTGGAAGGGTTGTTGCGGGAAGCGGGTAGTGGCTGGGCAGAAGCCGCGCTTGGCCGCGCCGATGAAATCCGCCGCCCGCAGGATGATCGTCGCCCGCCGCGGGCCAAGCTGCCCACGAGTCGGGATTTTCGGTAGACATGATCATCAACCGCGAGCCCATCTAGAAAACTGACCAAATCAGCTTCCAATCGGTTCCGGCGGCTGATCGGCCATCCACGACCTACAGGTCCAGAAGACAAAGGCTGGATAGCCGCTTGATTTGTGTTCAACTCAAGTCATATTATCTACATAATGAAAAGTGACACGCAATAGGCGTCAAAATCAGTGATAAAGTAAAACTATCCGAGAAATCAACCGCTAGTGGGAAGGAAAACAGAAATGCCGAATGACTATGTCATCAGCACCAGAAAGATCGTCAATGCGGCCTTCACGGCAAGTCCCGGTCCGGCGCGCTATTTACGGATACCGTCTGATGCCACTGCGGCACTGCCAGCCCATGCCTCTACGAGCGAGGGGGATATTGGTCGCTGGATTGACGAAGCCATCGGACTTGCCGATGGTGATGAGAACCCAAATTCAATCAGCGAACGTGGCGATATTCTTGTGTTTCTCCATGGCTACAACAATACACCCGAGAGTATATTATGGCGCCAGCGTCGCCTGTACCAAGATTTGAAGGCAGAAGGCTGGCATGGTACTGTAATTGGTTTCGATTGGCCCTGTGATAACAACACGCTCAATTACCTTGAAGATCGACAGGATGCTGCAGCCGTTGCGCTGGAACTGGTCCGCAGTTGCGTGGCGCGCCTCGCCAAGCGGCAGCGCCGTGGTTGCGAAACCAATATTCACCTGATCGGACATTCGACTGGGGCCTACGTCATCATGGAAGCTTTCGCGCAGGCGGAAAAACTCGGAGAATTGTTCAAAAGTCCCTGGCGCATTGGGCAGGTCGCCTTCATTGGTGGTGATGTGGCGGCAAGCAGCCTTTCTCAAGGGGATGGCTGGTCGGCGCCAATGTTCCGACGCATCATGCGCCTGACCAATTACAATAATCCCTATGACGCAGCCCTCGGCGTTTCGAACGCCAAGAGGCTCGGAGTCGCTCCCCGCGCCGGGCGCGTCGGCGCACCGGCGGACGCTGATCCAAAGGTTTCTGATGTAGATTGCGGTCCTTATTTTTTGGTCTTGGATCCTGCCAAATCAGTTTTTGCTCAGGGCGCCAATTTTACGCATTCCTGGCACATTGGTGATCGTATTTTTGCCCGAGATCTTGCAATGACCCTTGAAGGGGCCATTGATCGCCGCGCAATTCCAACAAGACAGTCACGGGATGGTCGACTGATCCTGAGTGATGAACCAAGGCCCCCCTATATGGATGCATGGAATATTCGCGCCGCTACCCCTTAAAAGCTGGTCCTACTCCGTTGACGCGGTAATCCTATCTGACGATTCGATCAGATTGGTTTTGCGCTAGGAATCTTCGCCTTCGGGACGCCCGCGTCATCACCCCCCCATACTAACGCAACACAAAATCCTTCAGCACTTCCGGCTTGAATTCCAGGCCATGGCCCGGCGTTTCCGGCGCAGTAATCATCCCATTGGCGATTTTCGGCAGGCTGATGAAGACATCATCCAAAAGCCCCATTTGTTCTGCCCAAATGCCATTGGGAATGCTCGCCAGCAGATGCACATTCAATTCCGGGAAAAGATGCGGCGCGATGGTGATGCCCCAGGTATCGGCAACCGTCGCAATCTTGCGCAACTCCGTCAGGCCGCCGCGCATCGGATCAGGTTGCAAAATGGGCAAGCGAGGATTTTCCAGGAAAGGCTTCAGATCGGCGCGACCGAAATGCGTCTCCCCACCCACCACGCGCATATCAAGCGCCTCGGCGCAGCGGAGATACCCCGCGTAATCATCGGCCAGCACCGGTTCTTCCAGCCAGTAAATATCATATTCTTCGAACTTACGGCCCATGGTGATGGCGATATCCGCCGTCCAGCCCATATTCACATCAATCATGATATCAATATCAGGGCCGACGGCTTCGCGCATGCGCCGCACATTGTCCAAATCCGTTTTGAGATCACCAATATGCGCGACCTGCATCTTGATGGCGCGGTAGCCTTGTTCGATGTAGTGCTTGGCCTTGGCGATCATGCCATCGCCACGCGCGCCCCGGAAACAGCCGCTGCCATAGATGGGAATTTCTGAGCGATAATGCCCCCATAGCCGATGCAAGGGCAGCCCCGCCGCTTTGCCCAGAATATCCCAAAGCGCGATATCAATCGCCGATTGCGCCATCATGGCGACACCGCCGCGCCCGCCCGTCAGCGTCGCGCGCCACAAATCACGCCAGATCGCTTCAATGGCGGAGGCATCGCGCCCGATGATGCGCGGTGCCATCGCTTCCGCAATGCAGGCGCCAATGGTGCGTTGCAGGGGCAGGTTCAGCAGATGCAGATAGCCCATACCGGTGATGCCCGATTGCGTGGTGATTTCCACCACCACCAGGTCACGCATGGACCCCAGAGCATGCCCTGCAAGCCAAGGGTCATCCGCCCAGGGCATTTGTAGTAGCGTGGTCTTCACCTCGCGAATGGTCAGATCAGTCATGTCTGCTTCCTTCCCTGGGGCTGGCTGCACAAGCATCGGGTGATATGGCGCGAGCGGTCAATCGGCGCTGCAAGGCGGCGGCTCAGCGTGTATAAACCCTGGCATGGCAGAAGCCCCCGCATGACGATTCGATTCGCCCTGACCCATCGCAGCACCTATCGCTATGCGCGCGCGGTGGGGCTTGGCCCGCAGCTCATTCGCCTGCGCCCGGCGCCGCAATGCCGCACGCCGATCCTATCCTATGCGCTCAGCATCGAACCGGCAGCGCATTGGCTGCATTGGCAGCAAGACCCGCTTGGGAATTTCATGGCGCGCGTGCTGGTGACAGAACCGGTCACGGAATTCAGTGTCACGGTTGACCTCACGGCTGAAATTTCCACCATCAATCCTTTTGATTTTTTCATCGAACCCGAAGCCACTCTTTGGCCCTTCATGCTGGCTCCCTGGCTTTCGGAACAGCTTTTGCCCTATCGCGGGCTTGATCCGCTGGGCCCCTTGCTTGGCACCTTTCTGGCAGAGTTACCGCGCACGCCGCGTGGTACGGTGGATTTTCTCGTCCACCTGACCGCACTCGTGCATCAGCGCATCGCCTATGTGCAACGCCCGGAAGCCGGGGTTTGGGATAGCGAAAAAGTGCTGAGCGAAGGGCGCGGTTCTTGCCGCGATTCCGCGTGGCTTTTGGTGCAAATCCTGCGCCGGCTTGGTTTTGGCGCAAGGTTTGTCTCGGGCTATTTGATCGAACCCGTCATGCTTGGGCGCGATGATGCCGAATTGCATGCCTGGGCCGAGGTCTATCTGCCAGGCGCCGGCTGGATCGGGCTTGATCCGACCTCTGGGTTACTGGCCGGGGCGGGGCACATCCCGCTGGCCGCGACGCCTGACCCCGCGAGTGCCGCGCCAATCTCCGGCACGGTGGAGCAGGTTGAAACCGAAACCCGGTTTGAGATGGTGCTGCAGCGCTTGGGCGAAGGCTCAGAAATTCCAATGCCGCCCGCACCTCGGTAACAGCCCCATCATGTCCGCTGCCGAAACCCCACCCTATTACGGCCAATGGGAAAGCCCGGGGCTGATTGGCGATATCATTTCGGGGAGGTGCCGGGCCGAGGATGATTCCGCCTGGGCTGAATCTGGCGCTGCCAGCCAGGAAGATTATGCGCGCTGGGCAGACCATCTTTGCGGTGTGGCGTGCCTGCGCATGGCGCTCGCCGCGCGCGGCATCACGCCGCCCCGCGCGCGGGACTTGGCGCGGGTGTTGACCGGCTATGGCGCTTATGTGGAACAGCAAGATGGCAATATCCGCGGCTTGATCTATGCGCCTGCCATTCTTTGGCTGGCTGAAGCCCATGCCATGCCGGCCGAAATCATTCTGGACCGCGCGGCGGAAGACATCCCGCCCTTGCTGGCTGATGGCGGGTTATTCATCGCCTCGGTCCATCCCGCCATGCGTCGCCCGGCAGACCCCGCGCCCGGTAAGGGTGGTCATCTGGTGCTGGTATTCGGGGCGGAACAGGGCGCGCTACGCCTGCACAATCCTTCCGGCCATGACGCGGCCTCGCAATGTGATGCGCGCGTCACCATTGCCGATTTTGCGCGTTTCTTTGCCGGGCGCGGAATTTGGCTGCCCGGCGGGCCATTGGCGCGCGACGCATGAGGATTTAAGACTCGACGCCATGCGACCCGTGCCCCGCCTTTTGCTGCTGATTCTGCTCTGCCTGCCTTTCGCCATGCGGGCGGAAGCACAGAACAATGGGCGCGTGATTACCGCCGTTCCGGGTTATAGCCTGCAACAAGCCGCCAATGGGGTGCTTGGCCTGCTGGGCTATAATGTGGTGCCTGATATCACCGCATCCTCACTCACCATCAGCCGCGGCGGGCAGGAAGATACTGGTCTACAAACATCGCAATTCGGCCTGGGTTTTACGGTGGACCCAGATTTCCCGCTCTATCTGGAAGGGTTCTTGGGTTATTCGCGTTATGATCCGCGTTTCGTTTTTTCGGACGGGGAAAAGCAATCCCCGCTGCCGACGCGATGGAACAATGTCTCTGGCACGGTTGGCGTTGGTTGGGATTTCCCCATCATCGAAGGCTTGGTGTTTCGGCCCATCCTGAATGCAGCACTTGGTCATGTTGAAACCGATGCCTCCCTGATTGGGCGCCTTCTGGAAGTGAAATTTGATCGCGAGATAACCTTCCTCCGGCGCGGGCAGATGAGCGCCTATGGGCTGGGCGGGTCCCTGATGCTTGATCTGAACATCCCACGCCCTGGTTACGAAGTTGATCTGGAATTGCGCTACACCGATATCCGGCTTTCAACCTATGGCGATACATCCTCCATCGTGCGCGGCGAATCGGAAGCAAAAACCTTCAATGTGTGGGGCCGCGTGCGTTGGCCGATGGATGCGGAGATGTTCGGCCGCCCGCTCCGTTGGGTCGTGGATCTTGCCCATTCGCGTTTCATGGGCGATCAGGTGGCGATTGGCTTTGACCATTTGACCAAGGTGGGCGGCGGGATCGAGATGAATGTCGGGCGCCATGAATTGGGCGTTTGGGATTTCAATATGCAAAGTATCCGGATCGTGGCACGGTATCTGTTCGGTCAGAATGTATCCGGCGCCTCGGTGGGGCTTGCAGTCTCCTTTTAGTGTTTTGCCCGTTCACATTCGG
>JBILPX010000342.1:0-3433 GCA_044373565.1 Roseomonas sp. | reverse complement strand
GGTCCCGCCATTCTGGAACAACCTGACGCGACCGTAGTGGTGGATCCTGGCCTGGTGGCGCGGGTGGATCGTTTTGGCAATCTGATTATCGAAAGGGCGTGATTATGGCTGGCGCCATTCCCATTACCGAAACCGCTTTGCTGCTGTGCGATTTGCAGAATGATTTCATCCACCCCAAGGGCGCCTATGCGCGCGGCGGGCAAAGTGATGCCACCATTGCGGCGCTGCCCGCACGCCTCGCTCCGCTGTGTCAGGCCATGCGCGACAAGGGCGGATGGATCGCCTCCACTCATTTCACTTTAGTGCCTGGCAAGGGCGGCGAGCCCTTTATCGCGGAACATCTGAAACAAATGCGGCCCTTCCTGCGTAAGGGGGATTTCGCGCCGGCATCCTGGGGCCAGGCTTTGGTGGATGAACTTGCGCCATCCGATCTGATGGTCGAGAAAATCGGCTATGACGCTTTCTGGAATTCGCGCTTGGAATGGGCCTTGCGCAAGGCGGGCATTCGCAAGCTGCTTGTCGCGGGCATTGTCACCAATGGTGGTGTGGCTTCCACCGTCCGCGGCGCGCATGTGCGGGAATTCGAGGTGACCGTGCTGGAAGATGGCTGCGCGGCGTTCTCCGCTGGCGTGCATCAGGCGGCGATTGAAGGGCTGCGCCCCGTGGCGCGCATCACCTCTATCGAACAGGCTTTGCAGGAAATAACGGGGAAGTAGATCATGGATAAGTTTGGCATTGGTCAACCGGTAAGGCGCAAGGAAGATGTGCGGCTGCTCACGGGGCGCGGCACCTATACGGATGACATGAACCGCCCTGGCCAGGCGCATGCAGTGGTGCTGCGCTCACCGCACGCCCATGCGCGCATCCTTTCCATGGATGTCAGCGAAGCGCGCGCCGCGCCTGGTGTGGTGGCGGTACTGACCGGGCATGATGCGATTGCCGATGGCGTTGGCGCGCTGCCGGTGCAGGTGGAAGTGCCCGGCAAGGACAAGCCGCTTTTCGCCCCCACACGCCATATCCTGCAAACCGAACGCGTGCGCTATGTGGGGGACCCGGTGGCGCTGGTGGTCGCGGAAACCCGCGATCAGGCAATGGATGCCGCCGAGCTGATCCAGATTGACTATGAAACCCTGCCGAGCATCACCGAAACCGGCAAGGCGCTTGATGCTGACGTGCCGGTGATCTGGGAAGACCAGGGCAGCAATCTTTGCGTCCATTGGGATAGCGGCCGCGCCGCGGAAGCCGATCAGGCTTTTATCCGTGCTGCGCGTATCGTTTCTGTTGATCTGGTGCAGAACCGCATTGTCGGTAATCCGATGGAACCGCGTGTCGCACTCGGCGATTGGGATGGGGAACGCTGGACGCTGATTTCGCCATCTCAAGGCGCGGTGAAGGTGCGCGACAATCTCGCAAAACTTGTCTTCAAGGTGCCACTCGAGAAAATCCGCGTCATTTCGCCCGATGTTGGTGGCGGGTTTGGCCTGCGCGGCAAGCTTTTCCCGGAAAGTGCCATGGTGCTTTGGGCGGCGCGCAAGCTCGGGCGGCCAGTGAAGTGGCGCGCGGGGCGGACCGAGACTTTCCTGTCAGACCCGCATGGGCGCGACCATGTGACGCATGCCGAAATGGCTTTTGATGAAAACGCCAAGGCGATTGGCGTGCGTATTCGCACCTTGGCCGCGATGGGTGCCTATTTGCTGGATTTCGGCCCGCGCGTGCCCACCATGGCGGGTGGCCGCATCAATGGCACGGTCTATGACCTTCAGGCGCTGAATGTGCAGGTGCGCTGCGTCTTCACCAATACAGTCCCGACCGATGCCTATCGCGGCGCTGGCCGGCCAGAAACAGCCTATGTGCTTGAACGCTTGTTTGACCAGGGCGCGGCGGCCTTTGGCATTGGGCGGGAAGAAATTCGCAGGCTGAATTACATCCGCCCGGATCAAATCCCCTATCGCAATGTCGCCGGCAATGTGATCGATTCCGGCCACTTCGCGGAAACCCAGGATATGGCGCTGCACTTGGCCGATTGGCAGGGCTTCGCGGAGCGGCGTGCGGAAGCCGCCAAGCGCGGCAAGCTGCGCGGCATTGGCCTTGGCTATTTCATTGAAGCCTCGGGCGGTCAGCCTTTTGAATGGGCGCGTGTGGCGTTGACGCCTGAAGGCCGCGCCAAGCTGACGGTCGGCACCTTCAGCCATGGCCAAGGGCATGAAACGGCCTTCGCGCAAATTCTGTCTGAAAAGCTTGGCCTGCCCTTTGATGCCATTGATCTGATCCAGGGAGATTCGGATGTGGTGCTGAAGGGCGGCGGCACCGGAGGGTCGCGGTCTTCGCAAATGGGCGGTGTCGCCACGAGCCGTGCTGCGACGCTTATCGTTGAAAAGGCCAAGCGCATCGCCGCGCATCTGCTGGAAGCGGGTGTGGCGGATATTGAATTCCTCAATGGCCGTTTCAGTGTGGCCGGGACGGATATCGCCACAAGCTGGCCCGCGGTGATCGCCGCCGCGCATGACCCTGCGCGCCTGCCGCCTGGTGAAACCCCAGGGCTTGACGAACAACTGACCTACACGCGCGACACGGAATGCAATTTCCCCAATGGCTGCCACGTTGCCGAGGTAGAAATTGACCCGTCAACCGGCGAAGTCACCATCGCCAATTACGCGGCGGTGGATGATGTGGGCGTGCCGATCAACCCCATGCTGGTGCATGGCCAATGCCATGGCGGCATCATGGCCGGCATTGGTCAGGCCATGCTGGAACATGCGCAATATGACCCGGAAAGCGGCCAGTTCCTGACCGCAACCTTCCAGGATTACTGCATGCCGCGCGCGGGTGATGCGCCTTCCTTCACGCTTGATCTGAATGTGGTACCCTGCCCATCCAATGATCTTGGCGTGAAGGGTGCCGGTGAGGGCGGCGCATGCGGCGCACCGCCCGCCATCATCTCAGCGGTCTGTGATGCGCTCGGCGTCGCGCATATTGATATGCCGATCACGCCGGAAGCGGTCTGGCGTGCCTTGCGGGCGCAGCGGGCGGCTTGAATCACCCCACCGGTCGCACACCCCAGGGATAAGGCATGCTGCCCTGCGCAAGCCCGGTGATGCTGCGCCGCCAGGCGCTGCGGATGCGGAATTGGCCGAGCGGGATGGTCGCCACGTCATCCTGCGCAAGCTTGTTGATCTCATCCGCCAGCGTCTTTTGCCGCGCGGCATCCGGCGCATCAAACCAAGCCTGGATGCGTTCCTGCATCACTGGGCTGTTATACCAGCCGAACCACCCGGTCGCACCTGGGGCCTTCACCAGCGAACTCACTGCCGGGTTCAAATAGGCGAGTGATGATCCATAGGTGTGGAAAATGCTCCAGCCGCCGCGATCGGCGGGTTCGGTGCGCACACGGCGTTGCACCACCGTGCCCCAATCGGTATCCGCCAATTCCACA
>JBILPX010000075.1:0-11221 GCA_044373565.1 Roseomonas sp. | reverse complement strand
CGCGATTTCTCGATTGCATTATGCGATGCCGAAGCGCGGCTGGTGGCGCAGGCGGATCACATTCCGGTGCATGTCGGCGCCATGCCCTTTGCCGTGCAGGCGGTGTGCGATGCCTTTGGCGATAGCGTCAAGGAAGGCGATATCTATCTGCTGAATGACCCCTATCATGGCGGGTCGCATTTGCCGGACCTGACCGCCATTGTGCCGGTTTTTGCCGAAGGGCGCATCGTGTTCTGGTCCGTCGTGCGCGCGCATCACACGGATATCGGCGGTGCCACACATGGCGGCTATAATCCGGGGGCGACGGAAATTTGGCAGGAAGGGCTGCGCGTGCCACCCATTCTGCTCGGCCAGGGGCGCCTGCCGCGCGAAGACCTTGTGCGCATGATCATCACCAATACGCGGCTTGCGCGCGATGTGCGCGGCGATCTGATGGCGATGATCGGCGCCGCGCATCTCGGTGAAAAGCGCCTGCTGTCACTACTGGCGCGATATGGCGCGGATACCACCGTGGCGGCGGTGGATGCGATTCTGGCGCTGGCGGAAGCGCACACACGGCGCATCATTTCCACCTGGGCCGATGGCACCTGGCTTGGTGAGGCGTTTCTGGATGATGATGGCTTCGGCGGCAATGATATCGCCATTCGCGCACGTGTGACGAAACAGGGCGATCATCTGACGGTGGACCTCACGGAAAGCGCGCCGCAAACGCCAGGCTTTGTCAATTCATCCTATCCCAATATGGCGAGTGCGGTGCGCATGGCGCTCGCCTTCCTGCTTGATCCCGAAGTGGCAAAGAATGATGGCTGCTTCCGGCCGCTGACGATCAAGGCACGCGAAGGCACGGTGGTGTGGGCGAGTGAAGGCGCGCCCGTGACCATGTGCACATCGCATTGTTCGAATGAGATTGTGGAGGCGGTGGTTAAGGCGTTGGCAAATGCCTGCCCGGATCGCGCCATGGGCGGCTGGGGCCGGCGCTTTCGGGTGGCGATCAAGGGGCGCGATCCGCGCCGGCCTGGGCGCTTTTTTGTTTGGCATCTTTTCCATGCGCGGCCAGGTGGCGGCGGTTCTTCCGGTGGCGATGGCTGGTCCACTGCGGGCGAATGGCATTCCGCCGGTGGTTTGAAATTCGGCAGTGTGGAAATGGCGGAAGCGCGTTTCCCGCTATATTTCGCGCGGCATGAATTCCGCCCGGGTAGCGCGGGTGATGGCACGTATCGCGGCGGGTTTGGCGGAGATTTGCTGCTGAAGCTGGAAACCGATGGTCCATCAATGGCGAATACCGCGGGCGATGGTGTGCGCTATGGCGCGGCGGGAATGCTGGGCGGCAAGGATGGCTTGCCGCATCATTATCGGCTGGAACGCGCCGATGGCACTTCGCGCGATTTGCGCACCAAGGAAGTCGGCATTCCCTTGGCACCCGGGGATCAGTTGCATGTGCTCTCCGGCGGCGGCGGCGGCTGGGGGCCGCCTGAAAAGCGCGACCCTGCGGCGCGCGCGGCGGATGCGGCGGAGGGCTTGGTATGACCTACCGTATCGGCGTTGATGTCGGCGGCACTTTCACCGATGTGGTCTGCGTGGCGGCGGATGGCACCACAACGCTTGCCAAGGCGGCAAGCACACCTGCGGATCAAAGTGAAGGCGTGGTCGCTGGGCTTGCCGTTCTGGCCGAAACCCTTGGCGTGACACTTCCTGATCTGCTGCGGCAGACAGAACGCATCGTGCATGGCACCACGGTTGCCACCAATGCGCTGTTGGAACGCAAGGGGGCGAAGATTGCGATGCTCACTACGGAAGGGCATCGCGATGTGATTGAAATGCGCGAAGGGCTGAAGCCGGAACGCTACAATATGCGCCTGGCCGCCGCGCCTGCGCTGGTGCCGCGCCGCTTGCGGCTTGCGGTGCGCGAAAGGCTACGTCCGGATGGGCGGGTGGAAGTGCCGCTGGATCTTGGCTCACTCAATGCCGCCATTCAGCAATTGCGCGCGGAAAATGTTGAAGCCGTCGCGGTGTGTTTCCTCCATTCCTGGCGTGATGCGCGGCATGAGAACGCGGCAGCCGAGGCATTGCGCAAGGCGCTGCCTGGGGTTTTCGTCACCACCTCGGCCGAGGTGTTGCCGCAGATCAAGGAATTTGAACGTTTCTCCACGGCAGCGGTGAATGCCTATGTCGGGCCGATTGTCTCGCGCTATTTGGCACGGCTGCGCGGGCGGCTGGAACAGGTGGGCTATGGCGGGCCGGTCTTCGTTATCCTTTCCCATGGTGGGGTGGCGCCGGTGGAAGAGGCTGCGCGCTTGGCGGCGGGCACGGCGCTGTCAGGTCCGGCGGGCGGCGTTGCGGCGGGCGTTGCCTTGGCGGAACGCGGCCTTGGGCAGGATTTGATCACTTTTGATGTCGGCGGCACCTCCACCGATATTGCACTGATTCAGGAAGGCGATGCCGCGCTTGGCCGTGGCCGCGATATAGCCGGCGAACGCATCGCGCTTGAAAGCCTGGATATCGTGACGCTTGGCGCGGGGGGTGGTTCCATCGGCCATGTCGGTGCGGGTGGTACGTTGCAGGTTGGCCCACGGAGCGCTGGCGCCGTGCCGGGGCCGGCGGCTTATGGGCAGGGCGGCACGGAACCAGCGGTGACGGATGCCAATCTGGTGCTGGGCTATCTGGATGCCGCGAATTTCCTGGGCGGCAAGCGCAAGCTGGATATGGCGGCGGCGGAACGCGCTTTTGCAGGCCTCGGCGCCAAGCTTGGGCTGGATGCCATGGCGGCAGCGGCGGGCGTGCATCGGCTCGCGAATATCCGCATGGCGGATGGGATTCGCGTGGCGACCGTGCGGCGCGGTGTTGATCCGCGCGATTTTTGTCTGCTCGCTTTCGGCGGCGCGGCAGGACTGCACGCCAGCGCGGTGGCGCGCGAACTCAGCATGAAGCGCGTGGCGGTGCCCTTCTTCGCGGCGGGGCTTTCCGCCTGGGGCATGCTGCACACCGATTTGCGGTACGAGATGGCGCGCAGCGAATTGAACACGGGCGGCGTGCCGGATGATGCTTCGCTACGCAGCATTTGGGCGGCCTTAGAAGAAGAAGGACGCGCGAGGGTCGCAAGCTGGTTTGGCGGCGCGGTGGAAACACGGCGGGCGGCGGATATGCGCTACGGCGAACAGGTTTTCGATATCGCTGTGCCTTTGGATCAGGTTGCCTGGGAAGGCGCTGGACTTGCTGATCGGTTGCGTGATGCTTTCCATGCGCGGCATGAAGCGCTGTTCACCTATGCGCTACGGCAGGAAGAAGTGGTACTGGTAAATGCCAGGCTCGCGGTGATTGGGCGCTTGCCGCCGATGCCTGCACCGGCAGGCAAGGCAGCGGGCGGTATGGTGGCACCGCGCGGATCGCGCCGCGTCATGTTGGAAAGCGGCTTGGCTGATGTGCCGGTCTATGACTTCGCCGCGCTTGGCGCGGATCAGGCGGTGGCAGGGCCGGCCATTGTGGAAAGCGATACCACCACCGTGCTGCTGCTGCCGGGTGATGCCGCGCGCATGGATGCGCGCGGCTGGCTGGAGATTACACTACCGGATCAGGCGTAGCCCCGAATCCGCTCAGCGGACCGGCACAGGCGGCGGCAAGGGCAGCGCTGGCGCGGCAGGTGCCGCAGGGGCGGCAGCCGTTTCCGGCTTGTCGCTTGCGATGTTTTCACCCTGTCTGGCGGTCCATTGTCCAGCGCCTTCCAATTGGCGGCCGGTCCAATTCATGGCGCGACCAAAGGCCGAAGAGGTTTCTTCTGCCGCCTTGCCCACCGCTGCGCCAGCGCGATCCGTCAGGCTGCGTTCCGCCGGCGCAGCAGCAGGGGCTTGCGCCGGGGCCGCGGCTTGTGGCGCGGCGGCAACCGGCGCATCGCTGGCAGTCGGGGCGCCAGGCGCCACAGGAACAGGGGGCGGCAGGCTTTGCGCCAAGCTGGCGCCGCCAAGACCCAGCAGAAACACAAAAATCCAATGATACATGCGCCTTACTCCCAAGAATTGCTTTGTGATGATCATTGCAAAAGGTGATGGATCGTTAATTCCTGATCAACCTAGTACCAACATGACCCAAAAGGGCAAGGTCAGGATGGAGGCAATATGTTCTGTGGTGGTGATGGCGGCCATCAGCTTGGCATCGCCCCCCATGGCGCGCGCCATGACATAAGAAGTGGCGGCCGTGGGCAGCGCCATGAAAATCACCGCCGCCGCCAGTGGCAAGGGCGGCAGGCCCGCAAATGTTCCCAAGCCGTAGGTAATGGCGGGCATGCCGATCAGCTTCAAAACGCCCGTCAGCGCCTGAGTTGGCAGGCGATCCGTGAAACTCTCCCAGGACAGCGCCGCGCCAACACACAGCAAACCAAGCGCGACAGACGCCCGGCCCAAGGCCTGGATGGTTGGCTTCACGCCAGGCGGAAAGCCGCCCAAGGCCGCGATGGTAAAGCCCAGGATGCAGGCAATGATCAGCGGGTTCAGGATCAATTGCCGCAGGATTACCAGCGGCTTTGGCCGGCCCCGGCTGCCATCCATCGCGAAGGCGAGCGTGGTCACGCTTTGCACAAAGGGCACAATGATTCCAGTCGCAACCGCGCCAAAACTGACGCCCTCCGCGCCGAAAATCGCGCCCACAATGGCGAAGCCCATCAGATTATTGAAACGAATGCCGCCCTGTAGGACAGACGTCATGGCCGCATGCCCATGCCCCATGAATCGCGCCAGCAGCACGGAAATCAGCGTACCGGTGGCGAGTGCGCCCCAAATGGTGAAGGCCATGGCGCCCAGCGGCAGGCTGGCGGGGTCAAGCGCCGCCAAAGCAGAAAGGATCAGGCTGGGCAACAACACCCAATAGATCAGCTTTTCCATGCCCGCCCAAACCGCATCCAAAGGCAGCAGCACACGCCGCAGCAAAGCGCCCAAGCCAAGCAGCGCGAAAGCCGGCACAAAGGCATCCAGCCATAGGTTCATGCGGTTTGTTCAGCCCCCGCCGCTGGTGGGCACGGTCCAGGGCGGCGGGTTGGGCGCGCGCGCAATGGCCGCCATGCAGGCTGATTCTGTGAGGCGCCGTGCACCAAAGGCTCGGGCAGCGGCATGGGCCAGCACCAGCCGCGCATCTTCCGGATAAAATACCAAATCAAGCCGGCAATCTGGCGCCTGATAAAGCCAGACCTCCGCATTGCCTTCACGCCGACGGAGCGCCGGTTCACCCAGGGCCGAGATCACGGCCTCAGGGTCGCGGCCATGCAAGGTGGTGGCGGCGGCGGGCGGACTGGCCCCTTGGCGCCGGGGCGTGCTGGCACTGGGGGGTGGCGGCAGGGGAGAGCTTTGAAAAATGGGTGCCGCCTCGGCCGCTGGCGCCATGCCAATCGCGGCCAAGCTTGCTTTGGTGTCGCGCAGCGCCTGTTCCAGACCGAGTGTAGCGCCCTCAGCCTCGGCCTTGCGGCAGCCGGGACTGAACAGCAGCGCCACCAGCGCCAAACCAGCAGCACCGATGGGTCCAAGGAAAAAAATGCGCGCCAAAAAAGGGCGCCGTAATGGCGACCTTTTCGGCGACATTGCTCGACGCACCCGGCGCCGAATTAGGAGTCGCTTGACTCAACCGCGCGCATCGGCGGCGCCACCGGCATAGGGGTGCTGGCCGACGCATCGGTGATCATTTCCATACGCCCGGTAAGCTGGCCGCCATCTTCCACGGAAAAGCGACGCGACCGCGCTACGCCCAACACGCGGCCAGTGGCGCGGATGGTCAGATTACCGGTGGCGGTCAAGGTGCCATCGAAAACACCGGCGATATCGGCATCTTCAACCTGCACTTCGCCCTTGAAGACGCCGGAATGGCTGATGGCCAATTCCTGGCACTGCAAAAGCTGGCTTTCCATGGTGCCTTCAATGACGATGCGTTCAGCTTCCGTCACGCTACCCTGGATGCTGATGCCCTTGCCCAATTGCAGCACGCGCTTTTCACCTGCTTCGGCCCGGCCAGTCGGGCGGCCAGCGGCGCCCGGCATGGTTGGGCGCGCGGTGGGCGATGGCGTCATGTTTGGCTTGGTCGACGCGGCAGTTGCGCTGGCAGCCGGCGGCACCATGCCGGCCGGGCGGAAGGGCGGCACGGCCAGGTCCGGATCGCGCGCCGTTGGCACACTGGTTGGTTCCGGTGCTGGCGGTGTGGTGGCTTCATCCTTGCGACGGAAAAGCGACATCTTGGCCCCCTTGGTGATTCGCATTGTTGATGCCTTCGGCTAGCATGCGACTCTGGCGCGCCACAACGGGCGAAAACAGGTTATCCCCTGTTTTCTGGTGATGCGCTGGGAAATCTATCGAAACCACTCAAACCACGAATCAACAAATGCGTCGCCGCGGCAATGCCGATGATCGGCACGAACAGATTGAGTACCGGCACCATCGCCATCAGCGCGAGAGCCAGGCCAAGCAACCAGCCCTGCCAACGCAAGCGCTGCCAAGCGATGCGCGAATGTGCGAGATTCATCCGCCTGAGTGCGACTTCACGCAGCAACCCCGCCCCCAGCGCATGGGCGGCAATCAGCAGCGCGATCAGCGCCCCAAAAATTGGGATGAAGAACAGCGGCAAAAGCAGGATTTGCAGTGCCAGCAGCTTCACGCCGAACCACAGGCCAAAACCCGCCTGCGCCATCACGGAAGCCCCGGCGGGTGCCGTAAGCCCAGGATAATGGCGCCGCTCCACCGCGCCAGCCACGCTATCGGTGAATTGCGCCGCAATGCCGAGTGCGACGGGCAGAAACAGCCACCAGCCGAGGAAAACCCCCGCCGCCGCACCGCCCGCTTGCGTAATCCAGGCAAGCCATTCCGGCCCACCCGCAGCCGCCCAACCCGCAAGCCAGGCTGCCAGCCAGATCAGCCCCGCCACGGCCAAAGCCGCGCCCAGCACGCCCATGATCAGCGGGCGGCGAAAGGCTGGGTCACTTATTTGGCGGAAGGCAAGGAAAAGCGCTTGGGGCATGGTGGACGCCACCCTCGCCCAAGGCTAATCCCGCCGCAACCTTTACCGGAGCGCAGTCCATGACCCCCCCCAGCCTTGATATTCTTGGCATTGGTAATGCCATTGTGGATGTGCTGGCGCGTGCCGAGGACAGCTTCCTGGCCGAACACGGCATGGCCAAGGGCGGCATGGCGCTAATTGGCACCGACCAGGCCGAGGCGATTTACGCCGCCATGGGCCCGGGGATTGAAAGCAGCGGCGGGTCAGCCGCCAATACCTGCGCGGTGGCAGCCGGGCTTGGTGCGAAGGTCGGCTACCTTGGGAAGGTCGCGGATGATGGGCTGGGCCAGGTGTTCCGCCACGACATCACCGCCGCAGGTGTAGCGTTCCCAACGCCGCCGCTGGTGGGCGGCGCCCCCACCGCGCGTTGCCTCATTTTGGTGACACCGGATGGCCAGCGCACCATGAACACCTTCCTTGGTGCCTGCGTGACCTTTGGGGAGGCTGATCTGGATCAAGCCGCCATTGCCAGCGCGCGGATTGTCTATCTGGAAGGCTATCTGTTCGACCCGCCGGCGGCCCAGGCCGCCTTCCGCGCCGCCGCCCGAATCGCCCATCAGGCCGGGCGGCAAGTGGCGATCACGCTATCTGACCCCTTCTGCGTAGGCCGCCACCGCGCTGCCTTCCGCGCCTTCATCCAAGAAGAAGCCGATATCGTCTTCGCCAATGAAGCCGAGATTTGCGCCCTGTATGAAACCGATGATTTCGATGCCGCCGCCAAGGCCGTGCGGGCCGAAGTGGCCATTGCCGCGCTCACCCGCAGCGAAAAGGGCAGCCTGATCATCGCGGGCGCTGAGACCCATGCGGTCCGCGCCGAACCCACCAAGCTTTTGGATAGCACCGGCGCCGGGGATGCCTATGCCGCCGGCTTCATGGCGGCGCTGACCCGTGGCTTGCCCCTGCCCGAATGCGGCCGCTGGGGCAGCATTGCCGCGGCCGAGGTGATTTCCCATTTAGGCGCCCGCCCGCAGGCCGATCTGGCGGCGCTGGTTGGGGGCAAATCCAGTGGGGTGGCGGCAGCGCTCGGATAGCTCGGGGCGTCAATTCCTGACCCTCATGTTGCGGAGTTCAGGCAGGGCTGAGAGGCGTGAGGGCGGCAATCCCGGTACCTGGGCGCCGGCCTGACGCCCCCACCCCGCGGAGCGTCCGGGGCCCGAATAAAGATCTTCTATTGTCGAAAGACTGGCAAGATTCGGGACCAATCGCGCGTCCTGCCCGCGTGAATTGTTATCGAAATTGCGATCCACGAGATATTCCACATAGCGTAAATTGGCGAGGAGAATGTTCTTGAGCCGCTCCTCCTCATCCGGTTTGCGGAAGCCTCTTTGTCGGCAAAACATTATGGCATCAACAATCTGGCTTTCATGTACCGGCAAGGCCGCGTTGCGAATGGGGAAGTGCAGCGCGGCACCCATGCCCACTGCGGCGGGCCGTCGGAAATCGCGCTGCAAGGCCAGATTGCCGAATCTGCCCATGGTCAGCCGCGCCTGCGCCTGACCCACAGCGCCAGGCATGGTGAGGATGTTGTTGGTCAAGGCCAGGGTTCGTGCCAATTCCTTATCCAATTCCGAGGCGTTGTCTGCGGAAGCGTCCTTGTTTTTATTGTCGTTGTCTGCTCCGGGTTGGGGTTTAGGAGCCCCTGTCCCCGTACCGAATGGTACGACTTGAGGCGCTTGTGGCCGGTTGGCCAGCACACTTGCGAAATCCAACGTAGCGCGCAAGGCAAGAACATCCCGTGACATGAAGTCAAAGGTCACGCCGCCAGCATAGAGGACCCGGTTTGCAACCAGAATCCGGGTGCCCGCGCTGTCCAGGGCAGCGAAGTCAGCGCGGCAGAAATGCGCGAAATGCGACGTGCCGTTACGGTCATCCGCCAAGGACAGCGATCGCGCAAGCCTGAGCGGTGTCAGCGCACTGGGGTAATCCTCAGCCTGCCTGGAATCTCGAACCGTGCGCCTCCATCGGCTGAGCGCGATAAGCTCAATCAAACGTTGGCCGCGTATTTCCTCAAGGGTTGCGGATTGAAGTTCGCGCAATTCAACCCTCATTGCAGCTTGATTTTTCGACGCCGCATTGAGGTTAAGGCCAAAATTGCCGAAGGTTGCAGCGCCGCCGATTTCGCCCTCGGTAAAACGCCCGACTTCAAGCGTTGGGATGGCTTCTTCCCGAAGCCGTGTCAGATGATGGTTCGCTGGTGCAACATCATAAGGGACTATCCGACGCAGCTCTCGGATGCGTTTTTGATCTTGGGCAGTGTCGCGTTGCCCGACACGCGGACCGGTCCCTACGCATCCAGGCAGCCCACCATCTACGCCCCCGAGACTTGCCGCCGTCGCCGCCCTTCCTGCTTTCTCATCCGCTACAACCGCTGCCCGGGGCCGGTCATCAAGCCTCGGCCTGTCTTGTTCTTGCCAGCAGAAATGCTCCGCCAGTATCTCCCCAGGCGCGGAGGTGAGCCGCACCGCATCGAAAAGTTTCGCCGCGGGGATAAAGAGGAACGCATCACCCACCATGATGTCTTCGGACGGTGGGTAGATGGCGAGCATCCCCAGGTTCTCCATCGCCTCCCGCCACTGCTTTTCGGCGTCGAGCTTCGGCAAGGATTGTGCGCAACCCGCCAGAAAGAACAGGCAAAGGGGCAAGCCGAGACGGGGAAAGAGAGCCTTTGGCATGGGTTCGCGATACCTTCGGATCGTTTACGTATAAAAATTTATGCCGCTCAAAAGGGCCGTGTCAAACAAAATTCACTCTATTTGGCGATAATTCCCTGGCTTTTTCCGGCGCGACCCACTATCTCCCCGCCATAACGAAACGCCTGGATGGAAACCACCGCTCGCCCCCAAGCCTTGGGAGTCGGGCAGGTGGCGTTTTGCCAGGCTCCTTTCCAGGTGTTCCATGCAGATTCGTAACGTCGCCATTATCGCCCATGTTGACCACGGCAAGACCACGCTGGTGGATAAGCTATTGAGCCAAGCCGGCGCCTTCCGCGCCCATCAGCTTGTCGCCGACCGCGCACTTGACCGCAATGATCTAGAACGCGAACGCGGCATCACCATCCTTGCCAAATCCACCGCTGTGGAATGGAAGGGTGTGAAGATCAACATCGTGGACACGCCAGGCCACGCCGATTTCGGCGGTGAGGTTGAGCGCATCCTGTCCATGGTGGATGGCGCCATTGTTCTTTGTGACGCGGCCGAAGGCCCGCTGCCGCAGACCAAATTCGTCCTCACCAAGGCCTTGGCGCGCGGGCTGAAGCCGATTGTGGTCATCAATAAGGTGGACCGCCAGGATGCCCGCCCTGATGAGGTGCATAACGAGGTTTTCGACCTTTTCGCCGCTTTGGGCGCGACGGATGAACAACTCGATTTCCAGACGCTTTTTGCTTCGGGTCGGCAGGGCTGGGCGGATCATGAACTGGAAGGCCCGCGCAAGGATTTGGCGCCGCTTTTCGATATGATCTTGTCGCATGTGCCGCCGCCGAAGGTTGATCTGGAAAAGCCCTTCGCGATGAATGCCTCCATCCTGGAAAGCGATAACTTCCTGGGCCGCATTCTGACCGGGCGCGTGGAACAGGGGATAGCGCGCGTCAATATGCCCGTGCGCGTGCTGCGCCAGGATGGGTCGGTGGTGGAAACCGGCCGCCTGACCAAGCTCATGACTTTCTCGGGCCTTGATCGTGTGCCGGTGGAAGAAGTGTATGCAGGCGATATCATTGCCATCGCCGGGCTTTCCGATGCGACCATTCCGGATACCATCGCCGCGCCGGAAGTCACGGAACCACTGCCGGCTATTCCGGTAGACCCGCCGACGCTCGCCATGACTTTCCGGATCAATGACGGCCCCTTGGGCGGTCGTGAGGGCAAGAAGGTCACGTCGCGCCAAATTCGTGATCGGTTGCTCAAGGAAACCGAAGGAAATGTCGCGATCAAAGTGAAGATCAGCGAAGAAGTTGATGCTTTTGAAGTGGCGGGCCGAGGTGAATTGCAGCTTGGCGTCTTGATTGAGCAAATGCGCCGTGAAGGCTTTGAACTGACCATTGGCCGCCCACGCGTTCTGACGCGCGACAATCCCGAAACCGGCGAACGCGAAGAACCCTTCGAAGAAGCTTTGATTGACGTGGATGAAGGCTATTCCGGCGTGGTGGTGGAGAAGATGTCGCTCCGCAAGGGCCAGATGCAGGATATGCGGCCTTCGGGCG
>JBILPX010000341.1:0-3454 GCA_044373565.1 Roseomonas sp. | reverse complement strand
CGCATTCCGCGACATCCGGATGCGCGGCCAGGACTTCCTCCATCGCACCCGTCGAAAGCCTATGCCCGGCGACATTGATGATGTCATCTGTCCGGCTCATCACCGAAACATAGCCTTCTTCGTCAATCATCCCCGCATCGGCGGTGCTGTAATACCCGGCGAAATGCGAGAGGTAGGCTTCCTTGAAGCGCTCATCAGCATTGTAGAGTGTGGGCAGTGCGGATGGTGGCAAGGGGAGCTTGACCGCAAGGCTGCCAATCTGCCCGCGCGGGACCGGCTGGCCGGCCTCATCCAGCACCACCACATCATAGCCAGGCGCGGGCTTGCCGCCGGAACCCGCGCGGGTCGGGAACAGCCCCAAGCCGCGGAAATTGCCAGTGATGGTCCAGCCCGTTTCCGTCTGCCACCAATGATCTATCACGGGTTTTTGCAATAGCCGTTGCGACCAGGTGATGGTGTCGGGATCGCACCGCTCGCCGGCCAGATAAAGCGCCTCCAGCTTCGACAAATCATATTTCTTCCGGAAAACTCCTTCCGGGTCTTCCTTCTTGATGGCGCGAATGGCGGTGGGTGCCGTGAACAGCAGCTTCACGCCATGATCTGCGCAAACGCGCCAGAAGGTGCCTGGATCAGGCGTGCCGACAGGCTTGCCTTCAAACAACACGGTGGTGCAGCCGGCCAGCAGCGGCGCATAGACGATATAGGAATGCCCAACCACCCAGCCAACATCAGAAGCCGCCCAGTAAACATCGCCGGGCTTCATGCCATAAACCAATTCCATGGAATGATGCAGCGCCACCGCATGCCCGCCATTATCGCGCAAAATCCCCTTGGGCTGACCCGTGGTGCCTGAAGTGTACAGGATATAAAGCGGATCAGTGGCGGCGACGGATACGCAAGCATGCGGCGCGGCGGCTTCTTCGGCCACCAGCAAATCCTCATCTCGGCCCGCGATCATTTCACACGGCGCTTCTGGCCTTTGCAGGATGAGCACGCAGGATGGCTTATGCGGGGAAAGCGCAATCGCTTCATCGATCAGCGGTTTGTATTTCACCACGCGGCCAGGTTCCAACCCGCAGGATGCGCTGATGATCGCCTTGGGCTTGGCATCGGCAATGCGGGAAGCTAATTCGGCGGCGGCGAAGCCGCCAAACACCACCGAATGCACGGCGCCGAGGCGCGCGGCCGCCAGCATGGCAATCGCCGCTTCCGGCACCATGGGCATATAAATCACCACACGATCACCCTTGCTGATACCGCGCGCGGCCAAGGCACCCGCCAGCTTCGCCACGCGGTTCTGCAATTCGGCATAGGTGATGCGCTGAATTTGCCCGGTCATCGGGCTGTCATAGATGATCGCTATTTGCTGCCCGCGCCCGGCGGCAACATGGCGGTCCACGGCATTGTGGCAGGTATTCAAAGCTGCATCGGGAAACCAGCGGCCATAAACGCCCATCGCGGCATCAAAAATGCGCCCCGGCGCGCGGTCCCAATCAATGCCCCGCGCCGCTTCTGCCCAATAGGCTTCGGGGTCGCGCCGCCAGCGCGCATGGGTCGCGTCATATTGCGAAGCCTCGGACATGGTTTCCCCCTTATTTCAGCAACGGCGTGGCTTGTGCCTTACGGCGAGGGTGCCGCCTTGGCAGGGCACAGCGCAAGCCCTGGTGCAAGCGATCCGCCGAGCTTTCTGGAAACCTGATGCCAATCCATGCGAGACTGAACGCATGGCCCTGCCACACCCCACCCTAAGCCAGCACGCCCGCCCATGAGCGGCTTTCTCCGCCGCGCACTTGGCGCACTCGGCAATGGGCTGAAACCATCCTTGCGCGAATTCCTCCGCGCCCGGGCGCATTTCCACGCGCCCCTCCCCGCCGGCCCGCTGATCGCGCAAAACTATGTGGTGTTTGACCTGGAATCGACTGGGCTTGATGTCAGCGGCGGTGATCGCGTGCTTTCCATCGGCGCGGTCCGGCTGCGCGATGGGGAGGCGCGCGCGCGTTTCACCACCCTGGTCAATCCTGGCCGCACCATCCCGCCCGCTTCCATCCGCTATCACGGCATTACCGATGCTATGGTGGCCGATGCCCCGCCGGCGGCCGAAGCGCTGGCCCGCTTTCAGGATTTCATCGCCGATGATGTCCTTGTCGCACATAACGCTGCCTTCGACCGCGCTCTGATTTTTGCTGAGGAATTTCGCGGCGCGCCTGCCATCGGCAATCCCTTTCTGTGCAGCCTCACGACCTCGCGCTGGTTTGATCCTGAGGAAGCGGATCATTCGCTGGATGGGCTTTGTGGCCGGGCAGGGATTGTGATCACCGGCCGGCACCAAGCCTTGGGCGATGCGGAGGCCACCGCAGCCCTTTGGGTCAGCCTGATCGCGCGTGCAGCGGCGCGGAGCGTGGATGATCTGGCGGAATTGGCGCGGCGCAGCCGGATGACCGCCGCCATGGCCGCGGCGGCAGAACATTTCTGAAGGCACTTCCTACCAAATCTCACCAGTAAAGCCGGCAAAGCTGGCGCGGGAAAAGCTGCGCACCGCCTTCAGCGCCTCCCGCAATTCCTGCCGCGCTTCTTTTGGCATGGCGGCCGTGTCCACCAGATTGCCGGGGCGGCGCCCGGCGGCATGATCGGCCAATTGCTGGCGCAACACCACATCCAGCAGGAGTGAGAAGGCGGCTTGCAGGGCGCTCGCCTCCCGCGCCGCGATGCTGCCACGCGCGGCCAGGGCTGCGATGCGCTGCGCCGTCCCCGTTTCGGCAATACCATCGCGCAGCGCCAAAAGCCGGGTGGCGGCCACCAGGGGCATCAGCCCATGCAGCTTCAAATCCGTCCGGCTGCCGGGGCCTAGCTCATCATCGGCAAAACCACCGAACAGCGTCAGCCCCACATGCAGGCTGGCATTCTGTGCTGCCATGGCAGCCAGCCAGGCCGGGCGCGCCGCCGATAGCCCGGCCAGATATTGGCGAAGCGCAGCGGCCTCCGCCTCGCCCCCCTGCGCCGGGCGGAAATCAAATACGATGTCGCCAAACAGCAAGGCTGCACCCGCCCGGCGATTGGACCAGATGCCCATCTGATCCCGCCATTGCCGCGCTGTTTTCCGCCACAGCGGATTGCGCGCCATGATCCCGCCAGGGCAAAGCGGAAAGCCCGCCTGGTCCAAGCGCTGGTTGAAATCCTCGGTGAAGGGGCGGAACCAGGCATCCACCGCTGCGTGATCCTGATCCGGGTAATCCTGCAGCATCAGGCCGTTATCCTGATCAGGCGTGAGCAGGCTTTCGCCACGCCCAAGGCTGCCCATGACCAGCAGCGTGAAGGGTACCGGCGCCGGGCCGTGATCCGCCAGGGTTTCCGCCAGAATCCGCCGATGCACATCCAGATTGATGCCATTCACCAAGCGCACCACGGCTTCCGCACTCAGCCCTTCTGCCAGTAGCGCGCGCGCAATGCCAGCCTG
>JBILPX010000340.1:0-3499 GCA_044373565.1 Roseomonas sp. | reverse complement strand
CCTATTTCGGGGAGCGTGTGACGCATGTGCATCATTGGACGGATCGGCTGTTCTCCTTCCGCTGCACGCGCGACACCGCGCTTCGCTTCCGCGCCGGCGAATTCGCCATGATTGGGCTGATGGTGGAAGGCAAGCCGCTGGTGCGCGCCTATTCCATGGCGAGCCCTACCTGGGATGAGGAATTGGAATTCCTGTCCATCAAGGTGCAGAACGGGCCGCTGACAAGTCGCCTGCAACACATCAAGCCCGGCGATACGGTGCTGATTGGCCGCAAGCCCACCGGCACTTTGGTGACGGATAATCTGCTGCCAGGGCGCAGCCTTTGGATGCTGGCGACCGGCACGGGGCTGGCACCTTTCGTAAGCCTGACGCGGGAGCCTGAAGTCTATGAACGCTACGGCACCGTCGTGGTCGCCCATACCGTCCGCCAAGTGGCCGAGCTTGCCTATCGGGAGATGTTCGAACGCGAATTGGCGCAGCATGAATTCCTGGGCGAGATCATCGCCGGCAAGCTCCGCTACTATCCATCCGTGACGCGCGAGGCTTTCCCAACCCAGGGGCGCATCACCGATCTGATCGAATCAGGACGGATTTTTGCTGATCTTGCCCTGCCGACGCTGGACCCCGCGCATGACCGCGTGATGCTTTGCGGGTCTGAGGCGATGAACCGCGATTGCAAGGCCATGCTGGAAGCCCGCGGCTTTGTGGAGGGGTCCAATAACGCCCCCGGCAGCTATGTGGTAGAAAAGGCGTTTGTGACGAAATAGGCCACGCAGGGAGAGTGTTATGTCTGATTCGGAAGCGTTTGGGCGCGTGGTTTTGAATTTGGCTGATGCCGTTGAAAACGGTGGCCCGATTGACCCTGTGGCGTCTCGCATCACGCCCGCCAACCAGGATGATGCCGAGGAATTGGCCGGCGCAGTTCTGGCGCAGCTTGGCTTTGCGCCCTGCGGCGTGCGGCTGGCGCCGGCGGCGGATGGCAGCCTGATCGCTGGGCCCATGCTGGAAGCGCGCTTCCTGGATGATGGCGCGGGGCTTTCGCTTGAAATCATGCGCCATGGCCGCGCCTCGGCGGCATTGCTTGGCGTATTGGGTGCGGCGTTGGAACCCGACGCCACGACGCCGCCCGAAATCACCGCAATCCACCCCGCGCTTGATGTGAGTGCCAGCCGCTTCACAAATGGCCCCCCGGATCGCTTTGCGGAAATCGCTGATCTGGCAGGGCTTGGGCTGCTGGTGCTGGGCAAGCGGCGACCTGTACCCGAAGCGCTCAGCCGTGTCGCGTTGATTGAGGGCGAAGGCTCGCCGAAGGGCAGGCCCTTCGACGTGCACGCTGCCTTTGCGGCAGCAGCAGCTGAAGCACGCAGGCTGGGCGGCTTGCCGGCGGGCGCGGTGCTGGTGGTGGCGGGGCTTGGCGCGCCCGTGCTGGCGCTGAAGGCTGGCGCGCGGCTAACAGCGCGCTTCACCGGCATTGGCAAGGTTAGCGCCAATTTTGGGTGAGAGGCGTGATCAGCCGACACGAGCCATTTCGACTCATTATTTTTTAGTCACGGCGTGACGTCGCGTTGCCGCGTTGCCGCGTTGCCGCGTTGCCGCGTTGCCGCGTTGCCGCGTTGCCATAAAGATAATTAATTCAAGCTTTATTTAAGTAAATATAAGACTTTATTTATAATATCTATTTTTTCAGATATTAAAGGCGCAGTATTTATGTGGTTTGAAATAAAATGTATTGAACTATTCAAAATTTTACTTTGCCATTTTCCAGCCTTAATTCAACCTTCGCCCCTTCTATCCTTTTGGGATATTTTTTGTTTGCTTCGCATACCCATTTCGACTATCGAAATCCCTATGAAGACCGCCAAGGCTTCGTCGGCACCCCCGGGTCGGCGATATGGCGTGGTTCTCCAGCGTGCTTTGCTGCGGAGCGCCCGTCCCCCAAGGTTTCGTTTTTCCGGGTATTCGGCCCTTGCGGCCCTTAGCCTTTCTCTCAGCAAAGCGCGCCGCGCCTCGGCCATACTGCTTGTGCTGGCTTTCAGCTTTCTTGGCGTTGCCTGCGCCGAAATTCCCGCCCCGGTTACCCAGGCGCCAGATGCGCTCGCGCGCGATGCCGCATCCCCGCGGACCGCCTGCCTTGTTGCAGCGCGCCAGGCTGAAATCACTCATGGCGTGCCGGAAGGGCTACTGACTGCCATCGCGCTGAATGAAAGCGGTCTGCATGCCTATGCGCTCAATCTGCGTGGCCGCGCCTATTTCCCGAATAGCCGAGAGGAAGCGCGCCGCATGCTTGTGGCCGCAGGCGGGCGCGGCATGGCTGGTTGCTTCCAGATCAATGCCGGGGTTCATGTGGCGCGGGGTGAGGATTGGCCGCTTGATCCCCCTCAGGCAGCGGATTGGGCAGCGCGCTACCTGGTGCGGCATTATGAAAATCATGGCGATTGGGGCCGCGCGATATTGCGCTGGCATGGGGCTTCGGCGTCGCGCGCCGGCACCCAGATCATTTGCCGCGTGCATAGCAAGCTGGAAGTGACGGCGCCGGGCAGCACCCTATTCAATGATCGCTGCCGCCCCGGGGCGCCCCAATGGGCGCGCGTCAGGCAGAATGGCGCGGCCCATCTGGAAGTGGCGGAAGCCGTAGAGTAGGCGCGCCTCTATTAAGGCACCTGCCGCACCCCCATTGCCAGCGTTCTTTCATCCATGCGCGGTTCGTGGCGGAGCCCTTTACGCAAGCCCCATGTGTTCAGATACTGCACCAATTGGATCAGCGGCTCTTCATCAGCATACCGGGCGATGGCTTCATGCCAGATCTTCTCCCGCGCCGCATCATCCAACGTGGCCGAACCGCGCGCGGCAAATTCATCGAAAACCGGGCCTGAAAACCGGGCATTGTTATTGGCGCCGGTCAGGCGCTGCCTATCATGCGTTGCGACCGTATTGACCAGGAAGTTCGAAGCCTCCCCGGTGGAACTGCCCCAGGCGCCGATCTGCATGCCGTATTCAATGCGCGCACGGCGGGGGACAAAGGCGGTCCAGGGTGCTGCATCCACCGCAGTGCGAATGCCAATCCGCGTCCACATCTGCGCGACAGCCTGCGCAAGCCGCGCATCATTCGGCCAGCGGTCATTGGGCGTGTTCAGCGTGATGCGGAAGCCATCCGGGTAGCCAGCTTCGGCCAAAAGCCGCTTCGCGCCATCGGGGTCAAAGCGCTGAGGCTTCACGGCAGGGTTATAGCCAAAAGTGCCTTCCGGCAGCCATTGCGCGGTGGCGGTCGCCGCCCCTTCCATCACGCGGTCCACCAGAGCATCGCGGTTGATCGCCATGGAAAGCGCGCGCCGGACCCGCACATCCTTCCAGGGGTTCACCGGCAAGGGAGTGCCGTTATTATCCGTGATCAGCGGCGTGCCGCCATCGCGCGAATAATCCGGCGCCATGTAAACAGTGCGGAGGCTTGGGATTTCCGTGACCGTCACACGCGGATCACGCCTGAGCCGCACCAGATCGC
>JBILPX010000339.1:0-3517 GCA_044373565.1 Roseomonas sp. | reverse complement strand
CCGGTACCGTTGGTGCGGATTTCCTGGATTACATCCTGGCGGATGCGACCGTTGTGCCCATGGATCAGCAGCGCTTCTATGATGAGAAAATCGTCCATCTGCCGGATAGCTATCAGGCGAATGATGACCGTCGCGTGATCGCACCCGATACGCCCTCACGCGCTGAAGCCGGGCTGCCGGCGGATGGGTTTGTTTATTGCTGCTTCAACAATTCTTATAAGATTACACCTGAAATCTTCGCGTCCTGGATGCGTATTATGGCTGCGGTGCCGGGCTCGGTCTTGTGGTTGCTCGCCAATGATTCAGATTCCATTGCGCGGCTGCGCGGCGCGGCTGAAGCGCAGGGCATTGATCCGGCGCGGCTGGTCTTTGGGCCTTCGCGGCCTTCCGCACAACATCTTGCGCGGCATCGGTTGGCGGATCTTTTCCTCGATACGCTCCCGTATAATGCGCATACCACGGCGAGTGATGCGCTCTGGGCTGGGCTGCCGGTGCTGACGCAAATGGGGCAGGCTTTTGCTGGGCGTGTGGCGGCAAGCTTGCTCAACGCCGTGGGCCTGCCGGACATGATCACCCGCGATGCGGCGGCATATGAAGCGCTGGCGATTGCGATTGGTCGTGATCCCGCCCGCGCCGCGGTGCTGAAAACCAAACTTGCGGCGGCAATTCCCGGCGCGTCGCTGTTCAATACGCCGCGCTTCACACGCCATCTGGAAAGCGCCTATCGCATGATGTGGCAGCGCCATGCCGCCGGCCTTGCGCCGGAAGGCTTCGCTGTTCCGGCTGAAGAATAGCCAGGCGCGCCATGCCGGATTTCGCCGCCTTTTTCGCCTCCGGCCAAGTCGCCGATCTGATGGTGGCGGTGCTGCTGGTGGAAGCCTTGGCGCTGCTGGGATTTTGGTGGCTCACCGGGCGCGGCCTGCCGCCGCAGTCGGTGATAGCCTTGGTGCTGCCGGGGGTGTTCTTCGCGCTTGCTTTGCGGGCGGCGCTGACTGGGGCCTGGTGGGGCTTTGTTTCCCTCGCCATGACTGCCGCGTTTTTCGCCCATGCCTGGGATTTGTGGCGCCGTTGGCGCGATTGATTGCCGCCATTTAACTGTCAAATTTAAGTGACACTCAACTACGAAAAGGCGCAGCCTTGTCTCCGAAGATGATCCGTATTGGCGGATCATCTTTTCGCGGAACAGCCGCTGCGCTCTGGATGGGGCAGCCATGAATGGCAATTCGCATCGCATCGCCTATGACGCGCTGAAAGCCGGCCTGGACGCCGCCAAGGCAGAAGGGGATGCGGCAGCGCTGGAACGCGCCATCGCCACTCTCGATGTGTTTATCGCAAACATCATCACAGACCCGCGCGGCGGAGCTTTCCCTACCGCGGCAGGTACTCGACCCCAGCTTTGATCCAAGTTTTGCGCGGCAAGCCTGGATGATGCCGCCATTGCCATGGTGCATCACTTCATAGCGGAAGAATTGCGCCGGCGGGATGGTGAAAGTCTCGTGCCGCATCGTATGGAGGCGATGGCCGCGCAGGGCTGAGGCGCCCGCCCGCTTCAGCCGAAAATATCAGCCGGGCTTTCGCGCTTCAGCGCGGCAGCCAGGTCGCGCCCAAGCTGCGGGCCATCCTTCGCCGTGGCTTCCCCCATATTGCGCCTCAGGAAACTGCCATCGGCGCGCGCAACAAGCCCATGCAGGCGAAGCCGCCCATCAGCCAGAAGCGTAGCATGCGCGCCAATCGGCGTGCGGCAGGACCCATCCAGCGCGCCAAGCAAAGCGCGTTCAGCATCGGCTACCAAGCGGCTGGGTACGTGTTCAATACGCGCGAGCAGCGCCAGCGTGGCCGCATCATCCGCGCGCGCGGTGATGCCGACTATCCCTTGGCAGGCGGCGGGCAGCATGGCTTCCGGGTCCAGCACCACTTGCGCACGGTCTGCCATGCCAAGCCGTTTCAAGCCCGCGAGCGCTAGCAGCGAACAGGTAAAGTCCCCCGCCGCTACGCGCCCGAGCCGCGTTTGCACATTGCCGCGAATGATATCCACGCGCAGATCAGGCCGCCGATGAAGCAATTGTGCTTGCCGACGCACGGAAGCCGTGCCGACCAAGGCACCTTGCGGCAAGACAGCAAGCGGATCATCCGCCGTGGCCGCGCCGCATCCAGCACCCAGAATCAGCGCATCGCGCGGGTCTTCGCGTTCCAGCACACAGGCCAGCACAATGCCGGGCGGCAATTCGGTTTCCAGATCCTTGAGGCTATGCACAGCGACATCAATGCGGCCATCGGCCAGCGCCTCATGGATTTCCTTGGCGAAAAGCCCCTTGCCGCCAATATCGGCCAGGCGCTTATCCTGAACCTTGTCGCCGGATGTTGCGATGATGTGTTCTTCTAGCGCGCCATCTTCGGCCAGGGCCGGGATGGCCGCATGGGCCACGCTTGCAAAATGCCGCGCTTGCCAAAGCGCGAGCGGAGAACCGCGCGTGCCAATGCGCATGGGCTGAGACGCCATTCCTCAAAAACCTTATTTGTTGCTCTGCCCCTAGGCCCTCGCGAGGCCAAACAGATGCGCCAAATCCTTGAAGAAAATCCGCACATGCGCAAGGGGATCACGCCGGACCAATTCCTTGTTCATGTAGGCTTCCCAGGTCAGGCGCTGCACATCCTTATCGGCGCAGATGGAGACAAACTTCTCCCGCCGCTTGTCCGATGAATACCAGAAATACTGCATGATGCCGAGCACCCAGAAGACTTTGCCATGCGCCTTCATGAAGCGCTTGCGCGCGCCGGCCAAGGCCCGTGCATCGCCAGTTTTCAGGCATTCCTCAGCGGCATCAGCGGTAAGCCGGCCACCATACATGGCGTAGTAAATGCCCTCACCGGACGCAGGGGCGACCACGCCGGCGGCGTCCCCGGCCAGGATCACATCGCGGCCATTATCCCAGCGCTTGAGCGGCTTCAGGGGAATGGGCGCACCTTCGCGCCTGATTGTCTCGGCATCCGTCAGGCCAATATCGCGGCGGAGTTCAGCAACCGAACCACGCAGCGAAAAGCCCTTTTGCATGGAGCCCGTCCCGATGCTGGTGGTATCGCCATGCGGGAAAATCCAGGCGTAGAAATCAGGCGAAAGCTTGCCCTGATAATAGACATCGCAGCGCTTGGAATCGAAATCCGCACCCGCACCATGGGGCGGTGAGCGCACGATTTCATGATAGGCGAAAACGCAGCGCACCTTGTCACCGCCGGGCACTTCCTGCTTCGCGACTTGGGAACGCGCGCCATCGGCGCCAATCACCAAGCGTGCGCGGGCAGCAACCGCTGCACCATCCTTCGATTCCCAATGGACAATGGCGGTGCCATCGGCATCGCGCGTGATGCGCTCATAAGTGCCGGTCTGGCGTTCTGCGCCGGCATGCTCGGCGCGCTCGCGCAGCCATTCGTCAAAATCCGCGCGATCCACCATGCCAACAAAGCCGCCATCAATGGGCATATCCACCGCCTTGGCGCTGGGGGAGACCATGCGAGCAGA
>JBILPX010000159.1:0-7120 GCA_044373565.1 Roseomonas sp. | reverse complement strand
CCTGAAGCACATGAGAACAACGCAGGCTTTCGGGCGTATCTTCCGCCGAAAGCGCCGCAACAGTAACAAAGCCTTCCGCGCGCAAGGCCGCCCCATCGGCGCCGAGCGGGATGAAAAGCCGCGCCGGTTCTGCGCTGCGCGGTGCCGCGCGCAATACCGCATCCGGGTAAAGCGTCATGCCCGTGGCCGGTTCGCCGTTGTGGGAAACATAACGCCCACCGCGCGCCAATTCGCCGCCGAGGCCCGGGCCATACAGCGTGAAGGCCACGCCCGTATGGTAGCGGATACCGCGAAACTCCACGGGATCAAGCGTGATACGCAACCCCGGCGCGCGGTGCGCAATGGCGGTAATGATCGACGCTGCATCATTGGCAAGCGCGCGTGCGGCAGAGGGCAGTTCAGCCTTGTGCAAGGCGGCAAGCGCGGCCTCGGCCGGGCCGGAAGCCGCCATCAGCGCGGGCAAGGCCTGCAATACGGCGGCACCTGATTCGCGCACCGCGGCCGCCACCGCTGCGCTATCCTTGCGGTCCAGCGCGCGGGCCAGGCTGGCGCGCAGCGGGGCGGCCAGATCGGCGGCATCAAGCAAAATGGGGGTTAGGCTGGGCAGCGTTACATCCAGGCTGACGGGTGCGACGCCAATCGCCGCCAAGGCTTCCACGGCCACAATCGCCACTTCCGCATCGGCTTCAATCGCATCGCTGCCGATAAGTTCAATGCCGGCCTGGGGAAGCTGGCGTTCGGGGGCCAATTGCGTGCCGCGTACGCGCAGCACCTGGCCCGCATAGCAAAGCCGCAAGGGGCGCGGTTCGGCGGCAAGCCGCGTTGCAGCAATGCGCGCTACCTGAGGGGTAGTATCGGCGCGCAGCCCCATCATGCGTTGGCTGACCGGGTCCATCAGGCGGAAGGTCTGATCCGCCACCGCGGCGCCCGAACCGGTCAGCAGGCTGTCTTCAAATTCCAACAATGGCGGCTTGACGCGTTCATAGCCATGCTGGGCGAAGGCCGCCATCATGGCTTCCACCAAAGCAGCCTCCCGCGCCGCATCGGGCGGCAGCAGATCGGCAAAGCCGGCGGGCAGCAGGGCGGGATTGGGTAAATCTTCGGTCATGGGCAAGCGCAGGGTTTGGCAGGGGTGGCGCGGCTCGGCAAGCCCTGCCGTCACCCTCAACCTGATCGGGTGAAATCACCCGCTCGACCGGGGCTCAGCATTTCCGCATGGCCATGGCCGGCGCCGGTCAGATAGGCATAAAGCTGATGCGCGCCCTCATAGGTCATTTCAATGCCGATCCAGGCAATCAGCGCAACACCGGCATAGGCAATCCAACGAAACTTGGCGAGCAACCGGGCGATGATGGAAGCCGCCACCCCCATGAGGATGATGGAAACCGCCAGCCCCAGGATCAGCATGGGCATATTGCCGCGCGCAATACCCGCAATCGCCAGCACATTATCAAGCGACATGGAAACATCGGCGATCACAATCTGCTTCAGCGCCTGCATCATGGATTTGCCACCGGCGCCGTCCCCATGTCCTTCGGGGTCTTCTTCTTCGTGCTTTTCGTCCCGCAATTCCTTGAAGAAGCCATAGGCGATCCACAGCAGCAAAAGCCCGCCAATCAGCAATAGGCCCGGCACTTCCAGCAGATAGACCGCAAAGATGGAAAAGATGATGCGCAGCACGGTGGCGAAGACCATGCCGAACAAAATGGCGCGGGAGCGTTGCGCTGCCGGCAAGCCCGCCGCCGCCAAGCCGATCAGCACCGCATTGTCGCCCGAAAGCACAACATTGGCGAACATGATCTGGCCAAAAATGGTCCAGTTAAAATTCTCTAAAAGGGCAGATAAATCCATAACGTCGCTCCCGGGCACGATGGGCCGGCGCGACGCATAATCCTATGCGTCGTCTGTGCCTGCCCCAGCGCGGGCGAGGCTAACGGGATAAAGGCGGGGCGTGAAGCCCCTTCCGATCAAGTGTGCGCTACGGCGGGTTTCCGCCGCGATTCCCGCACCAGATCCGATACAAAGGCTGCAAGCCCGGAGTAAACCACCAGCTGCAGCAGTGTCGCGCCTACCCACAGCCAGACAGGGAAGACCCCCGGCAAGGCTAGGAAGCCCAGCGGCAGGAACAGATAGGCGTAGGCTTCCGGCACCTTCTCCGCCACTTCATGCGTGCCGTCCCAGATCATGGCGCCGGCAACATAAAGAATGAGCAGGAAGCCGACCCAGGCAATCCAGCGATATTTGTTCAGCAGGTTGGCAATCAGCGTGGCTGCGACGCCCATCAGCACAACGGAAATGGCAAGGCCCACCACCAGCACCCAGGTATGGTCCTTGGCAGCGCCGGCCACCGCCAGCACGTTATCCAAGCTCATGGAAATATCGGCAACCAGGATTTGCGTGATGGCTTGCCGCATGGTCTTACGCGGGGCTTCGCCTTGCTGGGTTTCGGAAAGCGAAGCAGCACCTTCCGCTTCCTCATGCCCGCCGGCGCGCAATTCGCGGTACATTTTCCAGCAAACCCAAAGCAGAAGAATGCCGCCGGCCAGCGTAATGCCAACAATCGCCAGCAATTGCACGGTGATGGAGGCAAAGCCGATGCGCATGACCGTCGCGGCGATAATGCCCCAGAAAATCGCCTTGCGGCGCTGTTCGGGCGGCAGGCCGGCCGCGGCCATACCCACGACAATGGCGTTATCGCCCGCTAGGACGATATCAATCATCAGAACCTGGGCAAGCGGTATGAACCAATCGGGCATGGACGTTTCCTGTTGCAAGCCTTGCTGAAGCGAGGCGTCTAACCAAAATGTAACAGCAGGGCAATCCCGCCCCGGCGCACCACGCCCTTGCCAAGCTTGGGCGGACGGGTCCAAACTGCAATCGTCTTGGTGATGTTTAAACGCACGCCAGAGCCTAATCTTTTTGGCCTTTGGAAACCCCGCCATGGTCCCGCGCTATTCCCGCCCGCAAATGGAAGCCATTTGGGCCCCGGCCAATCGCTACCGCATTTGGTTCGAGATTGAGGCCTTGGCGGCTGAGGAAATGGGCCGCATCGGTACCATCCCGGCCGAGGCCGCGCGCATCATCCGTGAAAAAGGCGCCCCGCGGGCTGCTGGCATCACGGATGCTGATATCGCCCGGATTGATGAGATTGAAAGCGTCACGCGCCATGATGTGATCGCCTTTCTCACCTGGATGGGGGAAGGCATTGGGCCGGAAGCACGCTTTATGCACCAAGGTATGACTTCTTCTGATGTGCTGGATACCTGCCTGGCCGTACAAATGACCCAGGCGGCGGATTTGCTGATTGCAGATGTTGATGCACTGCTGGCTGCGCTCAAGGCGCGGGCGATGGAACATAAATTCACCCCCACCATCGGCCGCAGCCACGCCATCCATGCCGAACCCACCACCTTTGGCCTGAAGCTGGCTGGTTATCATGCCGAATTCGCCCGCAATCGCGCGCGGTTGGTGGCAGCGCGGGCCGAGGTGGCAACCTGCGCTATTTCTGGCCCTGTCGGCACTTTTGCCAGTGTTGACCCGCGCGTCGAAGCCTTTGTTGCTGGCAAGCTTGGCCTTTCGGTGGAACCGGTTTCAACGCAAGTCATCCCGCGCGATCGTCACGCAGCGTTTTTCGCGGCGCTGGCAGTGGTGGCGACGGGCATTGAACGCCTGGCGACTGAAGTGCGCCATTTGCAGCGTAGTGAGGTGCGCGAAGCCGAGGAATTCTTCCATGCCGGGCAGAAGGGTTCTTCCGCCATGCCGCATAAGCGCAACCCAGTGCTCAGTGAAAACCTCACGGGTCTTGCGCGTCTGGTGCGTGGCTATGTGGTGCCGGCTTTGGAGAATGTGGCGCTTTGGCATGAACGCGATATCAGCCATTCATCGGTGGAACGCGTCATCGGCCCTGATGCGACAATTGCGCTTGATTTCGCGCTGATGCGCCTGACCGGCATGATGGAAAAGCTCACCATCTATCCGGCGCGCATGCAGGCGAACCTTGAAAGCCTTGGCGGCGTGGTGCATAGCCAGAAGGTGCTGCTGGCGCTGACCCAAGCGGGCATGAGCCGCGAAGACGCCTATGCCACCGTGCAGCGCTGCGCCATGGCAACCTGGCAGGCCTTGGGCAGCGTGGGCGCCAAGGATTTCCGTGCCAATCTTTTAGAAGATGCTGGCGTGGCCGCGCTGATGGATGGCGCGGCACTTGATCGCGTCATGGATCCCGCGCGCGATTTTGGCCATGTGGAGACCATTTTCGCGCGCGTTTTTGGCAGTTAAACCTTAAAACTTCAGCGGCGTCGCGCGCACCACCAAGGGCAGGCGCCGCACTTCGGCCAGCACTGCCTCCGGCATTGGGCCATCCAGCCCTACCAGGCAGATCGCATCGCCACCAGGTGCTGCACGGCCCAGATGCAGCGTGCCGATATTGATGCCCGCTTCCGCGAGCGCCGTGCCGAAACGCCCGATGAAGCCCGGTCTATCCTGATTGGTCACATAAAGCATATGCGGCGCGAAATCAGCCTCCACCGCAATGCCCTTGATGGCGACCAAACGCGGCTTGTTTTCCGCGAGGAGCGTGCCGGCGATTGAACGCTCCCCCTGAGTGGTGGTGACAGTGACGGTGAGCAGGGTTTGATACTCGCCGCGCCGTTCCATGATGGTTTCCGCCACATCAATGCCGCGTTCCTTCGCCAGCACCGGCGCATTCACCATATTCACCGCGCCCATTTGTGGCGTCAGCACGCCCGCCAGCGCGGCGGCGGTCAGCGGGCGGCGATTAAGCTCCGCCGCATGGCCTTCATATTCAATGCGGATCGCCTTGGTTGCATCATCCTGCCCGGCACTAAGCTGCCCCGCCATGGAACCGAGCAGGCGCGCCAATTCCATATAGGGTTTGAGGCGTGGCGCTTCTTCCGCGGTAACGCTTGGCATATTGATGGCGTTGGATACAGCGCCCGTCAGCAGGAAATCCGACATTTGTTCGGCGACTTGCAGCGCCACATTCTCCTGCGCTTCATTCGTTGCCGCACCCAGATGCGGGGTGCAGACAACATTATCAAGCGCGAAAAGCGGGCTATCGGTCGCGGGTTCGACCTCGAACACATCCAAGGCCGCGCCGGCCAAATGGCCGGATTGCAGTGCTTCCGCGAGCGCTACCTCATCCACCAAGCCGCCGCGCGCGCAATTGATCAGCCGCGCGCCCTTTTTCATGCGCGCGATATTCTCGCGTGAGAGGATATTGCGCGTCTGTTCCGTCATGGGCGTATGCAGCGTGATGAAATCAGCGCGCGCCAGCAATTCAGGCAGTTCCACCTTCTCCACGCCGATTTCAACGGCGCGTTTTTCCGAAAGGAAGGGATCGAAGGCAATCACCTTCATCTTCAACCCATTGGCACGGTCAGCGACAATGCCGCCGATATTCCCGCAGCCGATCAGGCCAAGGGTTTTGGCGAAAAGCTCCACCCCCATGAAGCGGTTCTTTTCCCATTTGCCCGCCTTGGTGGAGGCCGAGGCTTCCGGCAATTGCCGCGCCAACGCAAACATCATCGCAATGGCGTGTTCGGCGGTGGTAATCGCATTGCCGAAGGGCGTATTCATCACAACAACGCCGCGCGCGGTGGCGCTGGTGACATCCACATTATCCACGCCAATGCCGGCACGCCCCACCACTTTCAGGCGCGGTGCGGCTTCCAGCACTTCCCGCGTGACTTTCGTGGCGGAACGCACCGCAAGGCCATCATACTCACCGATGATGGCGCGAAGTTCGGCGGGCGTCAGGCCGGTTTTGACATCGGTTTCAATGCCGCGCTCACGAAATATCGCGACCGCGGCGGGGCTGAGTTTGTCGGAGATCAAAACGCGCGGCATGGGCCTCACGCCCCGGCCATTTCGGCTTGTACGCTCGCCAGCGCCCAATCCAACCACGGCAGCAGCGCCTTGATGTCGCTGGTTTCAACCGTGGCACCACCCCAGATGCGCAGGCCCGGCGGCGCATCACGATAAGCGCCGGCATCCAGCGCAACCCCTTCCTTTTCCAGCAGGGAAGCAAGCTTCTTCGCCGCCGCCGCTTGGGCTTCCGATGAAAGCGCCGCGAACCAAGGCGCCGTGATGGTGAGGCAGATGGAGGTGCAGGAACGTGTCGCTGCATCCTGCGCCAGAAAGCCATAGCCATTGCCGGCCGCGACCCAATCCGCAACCGCAGCAAGATTGGCTTCGCTCCGCGCAATCAAGCCCTTCAGGCCACCTATGCTTTCCGCCCAACGGAGCCCATCCAAAGCATCCTCAACACACAGCATGGAAGGCGTATTGATTGTCTCGCCCTTAAACACGCCTTCGCTCAGCTTGCCGCCACTGGACAGCCGAAAAATCTTCGGCATGGGCCAAGGCGGTGAATAGGATTCAAGCCGCGCAACGGCACGCGGAGACAGCGCCAACATGCCATGCGCCGCTTCGCCGCCCAGCACCTTCTGCCAGGACCAGGTAACCACATCCAATTTCGCCCAGGGCAAATCCATCGCGAAGGCCGCGCTGGTCGCATCGCAAATCGCAAGCCCTTCGCGATCGGCGCTGATGAAATCGGCGTTGGTCAGGCGCACGCCGCTGGTGGTGCCATTCCAGACGAAAACCGTATCCCGCGCCGGATCAACCGCGCCGAGATCGGGCAGCTTGCCATAGGGCGCATCAAGCACGCGCGCATCGGCCAGCTTCAATTGCTTCAGCACATCAGTGGCCCAATCCTTGGAGAAGGATTCCCACACCAGCACATCCACACCGCGCGCGCCGAGCATGGACCAAAGCGCCATCTCAACCGCGCCCGTATCAGACGCCGGCACAATGCCAAGCCGCCAATCCGCCGGCATGCCAAGGATGGACTTGGAAAGCGTAATGACTTCTGCGAGCTTCGCCTTGGGTGTCGCGGCGCGATGGCTGCGCCCGAGCAGCGCGCCTTCCAAAGCTACCAGCGACCAGCCGGGACGCTTGGCGCAGGGGCCAGAGGAAAAACGGGGATTGGCCGGGCGGATCCCAGGCTTGGTGGCACTTGCCATGATGTGGCTCCCTTCCAGAAGCGAATGCGCCCCGGTGGGGGGACGTGGCCCGCGAGTTTTTTACGCCCGGGGCGGGG